>NZ_ANAH02000070.1 GCF_000335475.2 Cystobacter fuscus DSM 2262
CCAAGCAGAGCGTGGAAGTGGGCATCGCGGCCGAGGAGGCCACGGTGAGCGGCTCGCTCGACAAGGAGCTCGTGCGCCAGGTCATCCAGCGCAACCGCGGGCAGATCCGCTTCTGCTACGAGAGCCTGCTCAACCGCTTCCCCAAGCTGGGCGGCAAGGTGGCCATCCGCTTCACCATCGCCACCGAGGGCAACGTGGTGACGTCGTCCGTGGCCCAGTCCACGGCGGGTAACTCCGAGCTGGAGCAGTGCGTGGCCGGCCGCGTGCGCACCTGGACGTTCCCCAAGCCCAAGGGCGGTGGCTCCGTGGTCGTCACCTACCCGTTCATCTTCAAGGCGGCTGGAGAGTAATCCTCCGCTGACAGGAAACATCCAATGTGGGCGGTTCCGCGTTCGCGGAGCCGCCCACTTGCTTTTTGCCTCTGGCGTCCGGGAGCGCCTGGGCTAACTTCCAACCCTGAATGAAAGCCCTCCGCCCTTTTGTCGTTTGCGCCGCACTCGCCCTCCCCGCGCTCGCGAATGCGCAGGCCGCTGGTGACCGTCCCGCCGAGACCTACGAGGAAATCGAGCGTGGTCTCTACTTCTCGGTCCTCGGTGGTCCCCTCTTCATCGTCAATCCGCCCGCGTCCTCCGGACCCCGGCCCTTCTCGCCCGGACAGATGGCCGAGGTGGAGGTGGGCGTGGACATCGGCGATCGCCTGTCGATCGGCCTCTTCCTCCGGGGCGCCGTCAACCGGGCCGGCTCGGAGTACACGGGCAACTCCAACGGGGAGGCCTCGGGTGACTTCTCCTCGCTGGTGCCCGGCGCCGTGGCGCACGTGCGTCTGGTGAGCTTCCCCGACGCCCAGGAAGTGCCGCGCACGTGGATCTACGTGCGGGGTGGCGCGGGCTACGCCCTGTTCTGGCCGAAAGCGCTCCTGCCGGAATCCGACATTCTGGTATTCGCCGGACCGGGAGTGGAGTACTACACGCGCCTCCGGCACTTCTCGATTGGTGTCGAGGTGACGGCGAGCTTCTTCGTCAAGTCTCAGTCTTTCGGGTTCGCGCTGACGCCGAACCTTCGCTACGCGTTCTAGCGGGAGAATCACGTGCCTCAGGAGAATGGAAGCGGTGGGCCGCGCGGTGGACGGGGCCCGGGTGGTGCGCCCGGTCAGGGTCCTCGCCGGGATGGCCCGGGTGGTTTTTCGTTTGGTGACCGCGAAGGCGGGCGGGGTGGTGGCGGCCGGGGTCGGGGTCGGGATCGCTCGGAAGGTCCGGTCGGCCCCGCGCAGCGGGTCATCGCCGACCTGAGTGTTCTGGAGAAGGCGCTGGGCAAGAGCGACCTCGCCGCCGAGAAGCAGCCCCTGGAATCGATCGTCCGCTCGCTGCGGTCGCTGCGCGCGAAGTCGCTCGACGATCTGGATCTCAACGTGAGGGGTCGGCTCATCACCACGCTGCTGCGCGTGCAGCGGCAGACGAAGCCGCCCGCGCCCGAGGCGGCTCCGGCGGCGGAGGCGGGTTCGGCTCCCGCGGCGACCGAGGCTCCGGCCGAGGCCGCACCC
>NZ_ANAH02000071.1:300000-397113 GCF_000335475.2 Cystobacter fuscus DSM 2262
CTCTGCTCCACCACTCGGCCCATGAAGGGGATGGCCGCCACCACCAGTGGCACGATGGCGGCGGTGGTTCCAATCGTGGTGCCCACCAGCAGGCGGGTCAGCGGGACGATGGCCACCATGAGGATGATGAAGGGCACGGAGCGCCCCACGTTGACGAGCGTCCCCAGCACCCGGTGGAGCAGGGGTCGTTCCCACAGTCCGCCCCGGTCGGCGATCGCCAGCAGCACGCCCAGGGGCAGCCCCATCAGGAACACCAGCACCGCGGCCACCGACGTCATGTAGAGCGTCTCGAGGGTGGCCTTCCACAGCGAAACCAACAGCTCGCTAGACATGGGCCCGCTCCTCCAGCGTCAGGCCCTGCTCGCGCAGGAAGGCCATCGCCTGTTTGACCGCCTCCGGCTCGCCCGTGAGTTCGAAGAGCAAACGCCCCACCGGAGCCCCGGCCACGCGATCCAACGAGCCCTCCATCAGATTGGCGTCCACTTCGAAGCGGCGCGCCATGGTGGTGAGGACGGGCTGGCTGGCCTTCTCGCCCACGAAGGTCAGCTCCACCAACCGTCGTCCGGGATGGACCGGCCAGTCACGCGACGCGAACGGCGCGTAGAACAGCTCATGCAACCGCGAGCCCGGACGCGTCACCAGATCGATGACCTTTCCCTGCTCCACCAGCCGCCCCCGCTCCAACACCGCCACCGAATCGCAGATGTCCTTCACCACGTCCATCTGGTGGGTGATGAGCAGGATGGTCAGTCCGAGCTGGCGGTTGATGTCGCGCAGCAGCCCGAGCACCGAGCGTGTCGTCTCCGGATCCAGGGCGGAGGTGGCCTCGTCGGAGAGCAGTATCTTCGGCCGTGGAGCGAGTGCCCGGGCAATTCCCACCCGTTGCTTCTGGCCGCCGGAAAGCTGGGCAGGGTAGGCGTGGGCCCGGTCCGACAGCCCCACCAGTTGCAGCAGTTCCGCCACCCGCTCCTGGATGCGGGGGCGCGGCCAGCCGGCCACCTCCAGCGGATAGGCGACGTTGCCCGCCACCGTCTGCGAGGAGAAGAGGTTGAAGTGCTGGAAGATCATCCCGATGCCCTGTCGGGCCTGGCGGAGCTCATGCGGCTCGAGGGCCAGCATGTCCCGGCCCTCCACCCGCACCTCGCCCGACGTGGGACGCTCCAGGAGGTTGACGCAGCGGATGAGGGTGCTCTTGCCCGCGCCGCTCTGTCCCAGCACTCCGAACACCTCGCCAGGAGCGACCCGCAGGGAGACACCTTGCAGGGCGGCCACCTCGCGGCCCTCCTGCCTGTACACCTTGCTCACCTCTCGCAGCTCAATCACGCATCACTGCCACTCCGGCTCCCTCCATGAAGGAGGCCCGCACCACGCGAGGCCTCGGAGTGTCTCGGCGCAGGGGGGAGCCGGGGGAAGCGCTGCGCGTTGGGAATGGCGGAAATAGGGGGAAGGGGAGGGGATTGCAACGTGGAGGGGGGAAGAGGACCTCGGTGGAAACGAAAACGCCCCGGTCCGTTGTCGGGAACCGGGGCGGCGCAGAAGACGTCAGGCCTCTGGGCTGACGTTGCTTCTAGGCATGAAACGCGCGCGCACAAGCTCCCTCTTCACCCGGGCGACAGGTGATGGGACAGCGACAACATCGCTGGAGGGAGGCGTACACGTGCGGAGTGCTACGACGTGCGACGCGCGGTGTCAAGCCATGCCTGCGCCGATTCGACGTATTCGAAGCCCTTGGCGGTGATCGAGGCGCCCGCGGACCGGCTCCAGGATGTGCTGAGCGGTCCTCTCGCCGACGGCGGCGCGGTCGTGGACTCGGGTCAACGGGTGGCGCATGGGCCCGTGGAAGCGCTCATTGGTGCGCCGCGCCATCCTGCTCGCGGACGCGGGTCGAGAGCCGCCGCGAGGCCAAGGTCTTGAGTTGGAGATGAGCGCGACAAGCCGTCCGGCATTCGGCCTAGTCGAGTCCCGTCCATGGTGTGGATTGACTCGGTTTGCCGCGACCTCAATGCCTTGTCTCCCAACGCCTTCAGCAGCTTCAGCACTTCAATCGAGCGCGAGGTGACGTGATGACAGGTGAGGTGAAGGCAGGAGCCGTGCTATGCCCTCGCGTCGGCTGCTTCGGGTGGGGTCCTTCACCCCACTCATATACTGGGAACTCAAAGCATGATTGGTTCGAAGCGCTTCGCAACGATGCTCGCCGTACTGACCTCGACCCTCCCGCTCGCCGCCGCCGCGGAGGACGCCGCCGCCGCCCTGCCCCCGGGGACGTTCCAGATTCCCGGCACCGACACGACCGTGAAGGTGTTCGGGTTCGCGGAGGTGGATGCGACCTATGACTTCGACGGCCGCACCACCGACATCAACAACTTCGACTGGGCGAGCTTCGTCGCCGTGCAGCCGTTCGACAACCTCGGCGTCGAGGAGCCGAGGCGGCGGCAGGCGTTCATCACCGCCCGGGCCTCGCGTCTCGGTATCATGAGCAACACCCCCACGCCGCTCGGTCCCCTCACCGTGCTGCTGGAGGCTGACTTCAACGCGCCGAACACGTTCCAGGGCGAGCTGGCGACGAACAGCACCGCGTTCCGTCTGCGCCACGCGTATGGACAGCTCGGCGGTCTGCTCATCGGCCAGAGCTGGTCCACCTTCTTCGACGGGGAGTCGACGCCCGACACGGTGGACTTCAACCCCGCCGCCGCGCTCGCCCTCATGCGTCAGGCGGTGGCCCGCTACACGTTCACCTTCAGCCCCGAGGCTTCTCTCGCCCTCGCGATCGAGAATCCGCAGAGCATCACCTTCTCCTCGGACTATGACGCGGTGCCCGACTTCATCGGCGCCTTCCGCTACGGTGGGAAGTGGGGCCATCTGTCGGCCCGTGCGGTGACGCATGAGTTCCGCACCATCGAGCACAGCCAGCGCGCCTACGGTGTGGGCCTCTCGGGTAGCCTCAAGTTCGCCAATGAGACGCTCGTCGCCGCCGTGCAGGGCGGTGATGGCATCGGCCGCTACATGTTCAACTCGCTCCTCCAGGGCGCGTTCGATACGGGCGACCAGATCGAGCTGTGGCGGTCCTACGCGTACCACATCGGCCTCACCCACGCCTGGAGCCCCGCGGTCCGCTCGAACGTCATCTGGACCCAGACGTTCTTCGCCGAGAACGATCGGCTCGAGACCGCGCAGCGGGCGTTCTCCGAGGGCTCCGGAACCACCGACTTCATCCCGAACAAGCGGATCGACCAGCTGTTCGTGAATACGTTCTGGAAGATCACGAAGAACACCGAAGTGGGTCTCGAGTACACCTACGGCAAGCGCACGACGTTCGGACCGGAGAAGGGCACGCAGCACCGCGCCAACGTCCTGGCCCGCTTCAGCCTCTACTGAGAGGCTTCGGGAAGTCCTCCGAAGGAAGGTGGGAGGAGCACCCCGGCGAGTCCGGCCGGGGGATCCTCCTTGTAGAAACGCTCCGGCATGGTGCGCCCGGGCCTCGCTCGCATGAGGTGCGCGGCGGGGGTCTGGGCCACCGGACCCTGGGCGGTCCCCGGTAGCGGGAAGAGACTCGCGGCCCGAGGTGTTCTTCCTGGTCCGGTTGCCTCGCGGCGGCTCATGCGCCCGCGGGAGCCCGGTGCTGGGAGCGTGGTGATGAATCAGGCCCGGAATGGCCGTTCGGAGTGGTTCGAGTTGTCGGAGGAAGGCTGGCGGCGCTCCAACCGCGCCCGGCCGCTCGGTCAGCTCGTGCGTGAGGCCCTGCAGAACGCGTTCGACCAGCGCGCCAGCCGGGTGAAGGTGCGCCTGGAGGAGGACGAGGTCCGCATCGAGGACGACGCCCCCGCGGGCCTGGCACGCGACGAGTTCGCCTTCACCGTCTTCCTCGGGGAGAAGGACACGCCTCCCACGTGGCGGGGGCGCAAGGGCCGGGGCCTGAAGGAGATGATCGCCGCGAGCGACCGCGCCGAGGTGGAGACGGTGGGGCGCACGCTCGTCTTCGACAACACCGGGCGCCACGTGAAGCCCAACACGCGCGAGGTGGGCACCTGTCTGCGGCTCTTCCGCCGCACGAGCGCGAGCGAGCGCGAGGCCGCCGTCCAACTGCTGCGCCTCACCATTCCCCCGCCCGGCGTCGAGCTGGTCATCAACGGCCGCACGGTCCGGCCGCCGCGCGTGAAGGACTCGCTGGAGGACTGCCCGCTGGAGACGGTGGAGCTGCACCGGGGCGTGGAGCGGTATGTCGAGAGGCCCACCCGGGTGGACCTCTACCACCCGCGCCCTGGGGAGACGCCGCACCTCTTCGAGCTGGGACTGCCGGTGGAGCCGCACCACCTGCCCTGGCACGTGGACGTGCAGCAGCGCATTCCACTGGCGGCCGAGCGCGACGCGGCGAGGGACGCCTACAAGCGCACGCTGGCGGCCATCCTCCTCGAGTCGCTGGCGCCCGAGCTCAGCCGCCAGGAGCTGTCGGGGGCGTGGGTGACGGAGGTGCTCGCGCACTTCACGCTCGGCCCGGAGGCGCTCGAGGCCTACGTGGCGAAGGTGTTGCCCGCGCGGGCGGTGCTGTCGGTGGGTCCCCGGATGGATGACCGGGCGCGCCAGCTCGGCGCGAAGGTGGTGGACCTGCGGGGAATGCCGCTGCCGGCGGTGGAGCAACTCGAGACGCTGGTGGAGTCCGCGGAAGCGTACGTGGAGCGGATGGAGGGCCCGCCACGCGACGTGCGGGTGAACCCCGGGGCGCGGGCCGAGCGCTTCGTGGGGCTGGTGCGTTGTCTCTCTCTCGAACTCACCGGGCGCGAGGCGGGCGTGGAGTTCTTCGAGCGCAAGGTGCGCGACCCGAGCGCCCAGGTGGATGCGGAGTACGACCGCGAGCGCCACCTGCTGCGGGTGAACGTGCGGGGGCAGGTGCGATTGGACGATCCGCTGGAGCCTCGCACGCTCGGCATCATCCTGCATGAGCTGGCGCACGATCAGGGCGACGAGCACGACTTTGCTTTCATCGATCGGCTGGAGGGCTTCGCGGGCAAGGCGTTGCGGTGCCTGGTGGATCAACCCGATCTCCTGGCTCCCTACGCGAGCCCGAAGAAGCGGACGGGATAGCTCAAGACAGGGATGAGCGTGTGTTGTCTTTGTCTTCCTGCGGGAGCCTGGAGGCGGCGTTTTCCCGGGCCCTGGAGACCTGCGTTTTCAGATGGGTTTCGCGGTCTGTGTATACCTGACGCCCGGGGGGCCCTCGCTCCCCGGGAGTTCGCGGGCGGCGGGACTCACGCCGCCTGTTTGGATTGTGCCTGGTGCTCCTCCATGGCCCTGTGGCGCCCGAGGTAGTGCCCGAAGGCCTGGAGCATCCCATCCGCGTCCCGCAGCTTGCTCAGGCAGATGGAGCGCTTGCCCTTGAACAGGCCCCCCTCCTTGAGCTGCAGGTCCAGGTACTTCTTGAACAGCCGCTCCTCGGTGCTGGCGGACTTCACCTGGTCGAGCCGCACGGGCTGCTCCCACTCCGTGCAGTTCACCTGCGCGAAGTCGAGCTGGACCTCCAGCCCGGCCTCCTTGCCCGCGAAGGTGAGGGGCGGGAAGTGTTTCTCCACGTGCTGCCGCTCGGCCTCGGTGGACGGCACGTAGCGGTAGGCGAGCGCCAGGTCATGCGCCTGCGCGAAGCGCGCCTCGTATGCCCCCCACAGCCGTGCCTCGAGGAGGTCCGCCTCCAGGATGGCGCTCGTCCAGGAGGAGGTGGTGGGCTCGAGCAGGACCCGGGACACGTCGGCCGACGTGAGCACCTCGCCCACGTTCTCCAGGCGCGCGGAGAGGGGCGGGTGGGAGTCGAACGGGTGCGGCGTCACCGAGCCGTGCAGGTCGCCGTGCACGGCCTCGGAGCTGGCGTAGTCCGCGAAGCCGAGCGCCACCCGCTGCGCGATGGCCACCGTCTGCTGCTCACCACCGGCGAAGAGGTCGGACTCCACGCGGTCGCGGAAGCTCGCGTAGGCGCCGACCTTCACCAGCGAGCGGGCGATGTCCCGGCCCGAGGTGATGCCCGCGGCGAGCCGGTCCGCGGCGAGCTCGCTCGCGCGCCGGCTGCGCCCGAGCGACAGCTCGAACAGCCCGCGGTAGGCCACCATGAAGTGGAAGATGGGACGCGTGAGCACGCCCTCGTGCAGTGTCTGGAGGTAGTGTCCGAAGTGCGCGAGCATGGGCGCGAGCCGCTTGCCGTGGCCCGTGTCTCCTCCGAGCAGGTGCCCCATCTCGTGCGCGAGCACCGCGTCCGCTTCGGACCGCTCGAGCAGGCGCAACAGGGACAGGCTCACGAAGAGCGTCCGGCCGCTGAGCGTCCGCTCGCCCACGCGCACCTCGCTCTCGGTGACGAAGAAGTTGGTGTCGATGCCGGCGAGGATGTGGTCCGGCGGCGCGGTGCCCAGCCGCTCGCACATCTGGCGCACGTGGGCCCAGAGTTCGGGCGCGCGCGCCTCGTCGAGCACCTCCGCCTCCACCTCGAAGTCCATGGCGGGGCGGCGGAAGATGGCGACCACCACGTGGAAGAGGGCGAGGCCGGCGAGGATGCCGACCATCAGGATGAGCTTCGGGACGTAGCGCTCGAACCACACCGCCGTCATCCAGTAGGACAGCCACACGGCGAGGCCCCCCTGCGCGAGCGCCTGCAACGCCCCGGTGACCCGGAGCACGTTCCAGCCCACCACGAAGCCGCCGTACTGGAAGGGCCGTGAGACGAACGCCGCCAGGGCGCACAACAGGGCGATCACCGCGGAGACAATCCCCAGCACGAGGGAGGCGAGCGCCAGGCGGCCCATCCACTGGAACTGCCGCGCGTCCGAGCACGCCTCGCCGAGGCTTTCACGGAACCCCGCCAGCTCCTCGCCCTCGGCGAAGCAGGCCGCCGAGGCGGGCACGGCGCTGAAGAAGGCCAGCGTCTCCTTCCTCCGCTCTTCCTCGAGCTCGGTGTCCTGGGAAATCTGGCGCTCGATGGTGGCGAGCACGTCCCGGTCGAAGCGGTCGATGGCGTGTCCGGAGAACCACAGGCCAAACAGCGGCAGGGCGAAGAGCCAGAGGGCGGGCAGCGCGTAGACGCGCAGGAAGCCGGGAAGGGTGGAGGTGGGGTGCATGAAGGGCACTGGGCAGGAGAGGAGGCCGACGCTACCGCACCTGTTCGGAGACCAGGCCAGGCCTTGTCCAAGCCCTTGGAATCACATGTCTCGCCCGTGTCCTTGGCGAGCGGCCAGGTCGCGCCCCTGGCGAGAAGGCGGAATGACGAGGGCCAGCCAACTGTCCGGCGCCCGACCCCCTGTTCCCCGTCGAAGGCGGGGCTCGTACCTCGTACAAGGAGCGTGGATGCGTATCCGCCGTTCGTCGAAGGCCGTCTCGGCCCTGGCCGTCGTGGGTGTTCTGACTTCTGGCGCTGGAGTCCTCGCCGCCGCCCATGAGGCGGCCTTCCCCTCGGAGCTGTCCCTGTCCGCCGCCGCGGCCACGCCGGAGTTCTCCCGCGTGCTCTGGGTCTCCCCCTCGGGACAGGACACCGCCGCGGGCACCGAGTCGGCGCCCTTTCGCACCGTGGCCAAGGCGCTGTCGCAGCTGAAGCCGGGTGAGGCCATCTTCCTCAAGTCCGGCACGTACACGGAGCGGCCGCGGCTCGAGGAGAAGGGCGGCTCATCCAGCCTCTACCTCACGCTCAAGGCCGCGCCCGGTGCGAAGCCCGTCTTCAAGGGCGGCACCGGCAGCAAGACGCCCCTGTTGGACGTGCGCGGCGCGTACTGGCGTGTCGAGGGCCTCACCTTCGATGCGGCGGGGGACAAGGCCTTCGCGGCGTACTGGCGCGGCGAGGGCGCGCACCACGGCATTCTTCGCGGCTGCACGCTCAAGAATGGCACCGAGGGGGCGGGCGTCTACGTCGCCGACAAGGCCCGGGACGTGCTCATCGAGGGCAACTCCATCTCCAACTTCCAGCGCGCGGGAGATGACAGCCACGGAGTGTGCGTGCAGACCAACTCCAGGAACGTGATCGTCCGCGCCAACGACATCCACCACAACTCCGGCGATGGCGTGCAGTGCCTGAGTTCCGAGGGTGGCGCCACCGAGGAGGGCACCCCGTTCGACAACCTGCTCGTCGAGGACAATGACCTGCACGAGAACCAGGAGAACGGCGTGGACATCAAGACGTGCACCCACGTGACGCTCCGGGGCAACCGCATCTGGGGCCACCGCCGCACCCCGTCGTCGGCGGGAGAGGGCGTGGTGGTGCACCTGTCCGCGCGTGACGTCACGCTCGAGGACAACGAGGTGCGCGACAACGGCCGGGGCATCCAGATTGGCGGCATCCGCCAGGGCGAGCCTCCCACCCACATCGTCCTGCGGCGCAACCGCGTGTTCGACGGCTACAACGCCGAGAGCAATGATGGCTCGGGCATCCGCGTGGATGCCGCCATCGACGTGAAGGTGGACAACAACACGGTGTGGAACATGCCCGCCTACGGCCTCATCGTGGGCAATGGGGAGACCGGGCCCAGCCAGGGAGTGCGGGTGCGCAACAACATCCTGGGCGCGTGCTCTGCCGCGACGGTGCGGTTGGGCACGACCCTCGAGGACACCTCGTTCGATGGCAACCTGTACGCCTCGCTCAAGGGGGCGGCCGTGCTGCGCAAGGGTGGCAGCTACCTGAACCTCACCGCCTGGCGCTCGGCCACCGGGTGGGACGCGCACTCGCTGGACACGAGCCCCGCGTTCCTGAGCGGGGCCACCGAGGACTTCTGGCTCGACCTCGCCTCTCCCGCCCGGGACGCGGGCCTGTCCCTGGGCGACACGTACTGTGGTCAGGGCCCGGACATCGGCGCACGCGAGTCCGACTGCCCCTGAGCCCTCTGGCATCCCTCTTCCCGGGGTGGTGAACTTCCCTCTGGAGATCTCATGCCCGCTTCCTCGCCCGAGTTCCCACCCGTCGCCATCCTGTATCAGGCGGTCCCCGCGCCGGAGATCGATGGCATTCGCAAACCCATGAAGCCCGGGGGCTACAGTGACAGCGGGGCGGATATCGGCCATGCCCTGCGCGCGGCGGGTGTCCCGCTGATCACTCCCCGCCTGGAGCCCGACCCGGCTCAGGCCATGGATTGGGTCTTCCCCGATACCGCCGAGGGCATCGCCGAGGCGGTCCATCGGGGGGCCCGCGTGCTGTGGGCCAACACCGTGCTGTTCGCCGGGCACCCGCTGGAGTCCGTGGTGGGTCAGGGCGTGCGCGTCGTCGGCCAGCACCCGGCGCGGGTGGATCGGTACGATGACAAGTGGATCACCCAGGGGGAACTGCGCGAGGCGGGATGTCCCGTGCCCGCCTCCGTCCTGATTGGCATGAAGGAGGAGTCCGGCGCCCTGGCCGTGGGCTCCTTGTCCGAGGCGCGGCTCGATGAGCGGGGCTTGCGCTTTCCCCTCGTCATCAAGCCCGTGCGCGGGCGGGGCAGCGAGGGGGTGGGGGTGGTGCGCTCGCTCGCGGAGCTGGAGCGTTCCGCGGCCGGATTGCTCGCGGCCCGGGATCCGGTCCTGGGACTTCCCCGGTACGGCCAGCGGCTGATCCTGGAGCGCTTCCTGCCTGGCACCGAGGTGACCCTGACGGTGATGCCGCCGGGCGCCTACCTCATCGAGGGCACGGAGCGCACCTTCGCCTCGCACTGGGCTCTTCCCGCCGTCAGGCGTTTCAACCACCACGACGGCATCGCGCCCTACAGCGGCGTGGTCGCCGTGGTGGACAACAGCGTCCTGCTCTCGGAGCGGGAACAGGGCGAGCCCGTGATGCAACGGCTCTCGGCATGGTGCGCCCTGGCGGCGAGCAGGGTCCAGGCACTGGCTCCCATCCGGATCGACTGCCGTTCGGCCGAGGACGGAGAGTTCCTCCTGTTCGATCTGAACATGAAGCCCAACATGACAGGGCCCGGCCGGCCGGGGCGCGAGGCGCAGGACAGCCTCTGCTCCCTCGCGGCGCGCGGCGTGGGCTGGTCCTACCAGGACCTGCTGCTCAACATGCTGCGGCAGGCCTGGCCCTCGAGTGGCCAGGGCGCCATGCCACGGGAATGATCGAGCTGGGATGACCTGATTGTCTCTGGGGACGAGGGCTTCGCGTACCGGGTGACAGTCCGAGGCGCGGAGCAAGGACTTGTGCACACATGGCGCGGCAGTCCGAGCGCACGCGGTGCTCCGTTTCAGTACCCACCCTGGCATGTGGCTGGTTCCTCCACCCAGGGCTCCCTTCATGTTGAATTCCTGTCGTCGGCTCCACCGTGGTCCGCGCGGATGCGCGCTCGTGTTCCTCTTGCTCCTGGCCGGAGTGGCCTGTGCCCCTCGGGGTGAGCTTGATCAGGGCTTCGAACCCCTGCCAGCTCCTCCCGGGCTCCAATCCGTGGATGACTGGGAAAAGCAGTTCCTCTCCCATTGGGACGTCGAGCATGCGGAGAGCTTCCTGCCCGCTAGCACCTCGCGCGACAGCTGGCAGTTCTACAGCCTCGCCTATGGCATCGATGGCAACACCGCCATGTACCGGGCCACGGGGAAGGTTCAATACCTCGACCGGGCCCTGCTCTACGTCGACAACATGGTCCGCACGGCCCGGGACTCCTGGTCGCTCAAGGGGGGTCAATTCGAGGATGTGTACAGAGGTTGGGCCTCCGGGCACCCGGAAAGCCTGGGGCTGGAAGTGCCGCTGTACGAGAGCTATTGCTGGCGCTACGTGACCCGCCTGCTGCGCGTCATCCGTGAGACCCCCGCGCTCTACGGCAACGCCAGATACCGTGGGCAGTACCAACGTCTGCTGGAGTTCTCGGAGATGGACATTTTCGAGAAATGGTTTCAACGCGGAGCAGACGCCCATATCTACCGGGAGAACACGCACATGGCCTCGCACTGGGCCTCCATCGCGATGGACCTGGCGCTCATGACTTCCGACGAGGCACGCAAGGTGCGCTACCGGGAGGTGTTCGACAAAATCAACCGGGGTCTGCCCAACCATCCCTCGTCCCTGCGTGATCAGCTGGGCGCGAGCACCCTCGACGCGGCGGCCTCCTTCTGGAGCGACGAATGGGGGGTCCACTCCGGTCCTGGCCAGGACGTGTCCCACGGCAACGGCGTGGTGGCGTACATCGTCGAGGCGCATGGGGCGGGAATGGAATGGACAGACGAGGACGTGCGCGCCCTCCTCGTGACGCTCGACTCCGTCATCTGGCCTTCAGCTGGCCAGTACGCCCAATTCGTTGACGGCTCGGGGACGGGCGATGGCTGGTTCAACGATGGCTTCATGAAGCTCGGCCGTTACGACGCCGCTCTCCAGCTCCGGCTCGAGACCCACCTGGTCGGCTGGAACACCCAGTACTTCGGAAACGCCGCGCTCAACGTGCGGTTGTTGTCCGAACAACTCGCACGTTGAACCGTGTGGTCCATTCATGACTGGACGGGGGCCCCCGACTTCATGACACAATGGGACGGAGGGACACCCTGATACGCACCAGAAAACGACTCGCTGCGCCCGTACGGACATCTGGCCGCGTTGGAAGCCGCCCTCCTCGCAAACCCTCCAGCATCCGACTCTCGCACTGGAAGCCGCCGCGTTTCCCTGGTGTGAAAGGAGTTCACGGTTCATGAAGCTTCACATGATGTTTTCCTCGGTGTCCGCGCTCGTGTTGCTCGCGGGGTGCCCCGGCGCGTCCTCCGGGCCCACCGGGCCACAGCCTCAGTTGGCCACGGTCACCGTCACCTGTGCTTCGTCCTCCGTGAAGCAGAACAACAGCGTCCGTTGCAGCGCTCTCGCCACGGATCAGAACGGCGAGCCCTTCACCGTCCCGGCCTATACCTGGATGTCCAGTGACGAGAGCGTGGCGAAGGTGGATTCCCAGGGAACCGCCAGCGCGACCCGGATAGGGTCCGTGATCGTCACCGCCCGTGCCAGCTCCGATGGGGTGACGAAGCAGGGGCAGGCCTCGCTCACCGTCACCGAGCGCGTACCCACCGTGCACTCCGCCCACATCACCTCCGATGAGACGTGGCGCGCCAGTGACAACCCCCATGTCGTGCATGGGCTGTTGGAGGTGAACGGGGCGGACGCTCCCGCCACGCTCACCCTCGAGGCTGGGGTGGAGGTGCGCTTCGACGAGGATTCCCAACTGGAGGTCAAGAATGGCGCCTTGAAGGCGCAGGGCACCCAGGAGCAGCCCATCCTCCTGGTGGCCAATCAGTCCGAGCCCACCCGGGGCTTCTGGCGCGGCCTGCGGTTCGCCCAATCGGCGAGTGAATCGCTGATGGAGTACGTCACCCTGAGTGACTGTGGAAGAGCGGCTTCAGAGGAGACGGGGCGCTGCCTCTCCCTTCGCGACAATACGGCGCTCGTCGCGCGTGACCTCACGATCCGCAACAGTGGCGGCATGGGGGTGCGGCTCCTGGGCGACAGTGCGTTCGCGGCGGGTTCGGCCCGGCTCTCCGTCACCGGGTGCAGGCTCTATCCCCTGGACGTCGAAGGCAACCAGGTTGGTGCGTTGCCCACGGGTGGCACCTTCACGGGCAATGACAAGGATTCCATCATGGTCAACTCCAGCGTCACTCGCTCTCAGACCTGGCCCAACCTGGGCATTCCCTACGACTTTTTCGCCCCCGGCGTGGGTGTCACGGGCTCTGATTCCTCGACGCCCACGCTCACCCTTTCCGCCGGCATCGTCTTGCGCTTCCACGAATGGCACACATTCGAGGTCGTCCACGCGGACCTGATCGTGAATGGGACCGAGGAGGCCCCCGTCCGCTTCACGTCCAGTTCGGCCACGCCGCGGCCCGGAGATTGGAGGGGAGTGAAGCTCAGCGGCATCTCCTCCAATACCCGTCTCTCCCACACCATCATCGAGTACGCGGGAAATACTCTCTCCGGTGACGAGGGCAACCTGAACCTGTACGGGAGCTCCCGGTGCACGGACTGTCCCACGCTCGACCACGTCATCCTGCAGAAGAGCAGAGTCTATGGCATGACCCTCCAGGTTGGTGGGTCTCTCGGCTCGGCCACCACCGGGTTGACGATCCGCGACAACGGGAGTTACGCGATTCATGCACAAGCCGATTTCGTGGGGGGTCTGCCCGAGGGAGTGACCATGACCCTGAGTGGCAACTCGTCCGATGCGATGAGCGTCTACGGCTCTGTCAGGCACTCACAGACCTGGCCCAACCTGGGCTTTCCCTACGACATCTTCGGCAACCTGCGAGTCGAGAGCGATAGGGCGGAGCCCACCAGGATCACCACGCTCACCCTCTCCGCCGGTACGGTGTTACGCTTCTCGCCCGGGTCATCATTGGTTGTCGGCTCCCAGTACGCGGGAGACCGTGCGGCGGACCTGATTGTGAATGGGACCGAGGAGGCCCCTGTCCGCTTCACGTCCATGTCGGCCACGCCGCGGCCCGGAGATTGGGGGGGCGTGAATCTGAGCAAAAACATTACCTCCAATACCCGCCTCTCTCATGCCCTCATCGAGTATGCGGGGAGTCCTTCTTCTGAATGGGGCTCGAGCAACCTGAACATGTACGGGAGCTATTGGTGCACGGACTGTCCCACGCTCGACCACGTCATCCTGCAGAAGGGCAGGGGCTATGGCATGAGCCTCAACGATGGGTCTCTCGGCTCGGGCTCCACCGGATTGACGGTTCGCGATAACGGCAATCATGCGATCCGTGTGGCTGCCAACAGCGTGTGGAGCCTCCCCGCGGGAACAACCCTGAGCGGCAACTCGTCCGATGCGGTGGAGGTCTACTCCAGCGGCGTGACCACGACCCAGACCTGGCCCAATCTGGGGGTTCCCTACATCCTGACCCAGGGAATCGAGGTAAGCGCTGACTCTTACTCTTCGCCCTACCCGACGCTGACCTTGACGGCGGGGACCGAGCTGCGATTCCAGAAGGACACCGGGTTGGTGGCGGGCGGCAGTCGTGGCGGGGCGCTAGTGGTGGCGGGAACCGCGCAGGCTCCCGTCCGCTTCGTCCCCAACACGTCCACACCGTCCAAGGCCTTCTGGAGGGGAGTCCATGTCGCCACGAATGCGACGGGCAGCCGGATCGACCACGCGTTCATCTCCCATGCCGGGGCGGGTGGATCCTTCTTCTCCTTGCAGGGCAACCTGAACGTCTACCAGGAATACGGGGGGTTCGTGACCAACAGCACGTTCAGCGATGGTGGCGCCTGCGGCATCATGGTGAGCGCCCCCAGCTCCGGCGGCGGAGGGGTGACGACGAACTTCACCCTGCCCATGTACAACAACACCTTCCTCAACAACACCAACGCCCCTCAGTGCGCGAAATGAAGCCTCTCGCCTGAGCGCACTCGAGCCCATTCGCGCCAGCACGCGAATGGGCGGTCGTAGGAGCTGGGTGCGTTTCAGGCCGGTACACGGGTGGGGGGAGTCCCGGAAGGACGTGACTCTTCCACGAGCGTCTGGACGGGCCCGGAGCCCACGCGCAGTACGCGCCCGAAGCCGCGCTCCCGGCCCAGCTCGGGCACGGGCGCGCCGCCGTGCACCGCGAGCCGGCCGTTGATGAGCACCGTCTCCACCGCGCCCCCGTTCTGGTTCACCAGCCGCACGAAGCCATCGAAGCCCTCCACCGGGGACTCGCGGGGCGTGTCCAGCTCGGCGCCGAGCCGCTCCGGATCCAGCACCACCACGTCGGCCCTCCGGCCCGGCGCGAGCGTCCCCGCGTCCAGGCCCAGCCAGTCCGCGATCTCCCCCGTGAGCCGGTGCACCGCGCGCTCCACCGGCATCACCGGCTCCCCACGCTTGTCCGCCTCGCGCACCAGCCGCAGCATCCGCAGCGGGAAGTTGTAGTGCGCCATGTTGCGCAGGTGCGCCCCCGCGTCCGAGAAGCCGATGAGCACGTCCGGGTGGCTCACGATGGATTCCAGCGCGCGTGGCCGATCATTGCCCATCACCGTGTACCAGCGCAGCTCCGGCCCGTGGCGCGCCACGAGGTCCAGGAAGGTGTCCACCACGTCCTGCCCCCGCTCGCGGGCGATGTCCGCGAACGAGCGCCCCACCAGTGAGGGGTCCGGCGCCTTCAGCACCTCGGACTGGTTGAAGTCCCGGTGGAACACCTTGGGCAGCAGCCGGCTCTTCCACTGCCGCTTGAAGTGGGCGCGATACGCCGGATCTTCCAGCAACCGCCTGCGCTCGGCCGCCTCCTGCAGGTGCAGCGCCGCCGCTCCCGCGCCAAACTCCTCGAAGACCACGAGATCGATCCCGTCCGACCACAGGTCGAAGATCTCCGGCAGCGCCTGCCAGCGGAAGTCCGCCCTCAGCATCCGGTTGAAGAAGCGCGACAGCAGGCCGACCTGCCAGTGGATGCCCCGGTTGGCGCGGGTGTCCATCATGGAGATGACCGTCGTCTTCAGCGGCTGGCGGAACAGCCCCATGCTCTCCCACAGGAAGAGCAGGACGTTCACCTTGGTGGTGATGTCGGGCACGCCCTGGAAGACGCGCCGCCGCTCCCGGAGGATGCGCGTGAAGCGGCGGTACTCGGACCAGCTCGCGAAGGTGGAGGGCAGGGGACGGCTGCGGATGTCGCGGTTGCCGCCCATCTTGTCCCACCGCAGCGTCATGATGGAGAGGCCGGCGTAGCCCGCGTCGAGCCCCTCGTGCAGCAGGGCCTCCATGCGGCGCAGCTCCTGCGCCGAGGGCTTCACCCGCTCGTCCAGGCTGCGCTCCAGGCCCATCACGTAGGCCCGGATGGCCGAGTGGCCCACGAAGGAGCCCACGTTGGGCCCCAGCGGCAGCCCGTCCAGGTGCGAGAGGTACCCGCCGAGCGAGTCCCAGTCCTTCTCGCGCTCCAACAGCGCGCGCACCGCGTCGTAGGGGATGGCCTCCACGCGGCAGAACTGATCGGCGAGATCCTCGGGCGTGCCCACCGCGAGGCTGAGCGAGCAGCTGCCCACCATCACCGAGGTGACGCCATGCCGCACGGACTCGGAGAGCGAGGGGGCCAGCTCCACCTCGGCGTCGTAGTGGGTGTGCAGATCGATGAAGCCGGGCATCACCCAGCGTCCGGTGGCGTCGACGACGCGCGTGCCGGGCCCGTGGGGCAGGGGAGCCTCGCTGAGGGCCGCCACCCGCCCGTCGAGGATGCCCAGGTGCCGCACCTGGGGAGGGCTGCCTCGCCCGTCGAAGAAGAGTCCATTGGCGATGACGAGCTCGTACGGCGAAGCAGACATGGGGCCCTCTCGTGACAGCAACGGTCTCCGAGCCTAGCGGCCCCCCGGGAAGAAGACCCAAGGCCATCCTCGGGATCTTCCGGGAATGTGTTCCAGGGAGTGCTCTTGACGGAGTTGTTGCTCGGCGCCCGGGGTTGTTCCTCCACCATGCGCTGCCCGCGCCGCCTGGGCGCTGCATCCACCCTCGAGGAGTTCATGTCCGCAAAGCGTCGTGTCCTGGGAAGCGCCTCACTGGCGCTCGTGCTGGTTCCGCTCGCCTCGCTCGCCGAGCCGCCCGTCATTCCTCCGCGCGCGGAGACTCCCGTGCTGCACCGCTACGACGAGGCACCGCGCACCCCGGACTCGGACGATCCGGCCATCTGGATCCACCCGAGCCGTCCGGAGCGGGGCCTCGTCATCGGGGTGCTCAAGGAAGCCGGCTTGCAGGTTTACGACCTGAGCGGACGGGTGGTGCAGACCGTCCTCCCGGCGAATCGTCCAGCGATCTCGGCCGGGGATCCCATGGCGCCCGGGCCGCGGCCCGAAGCGGCGACCTCCGCGTGCCCGGAGAGCGAGAGCGGCGAGACGTTCGGACGCTTCAACAACGTGGACATCCAGTACGGCTTTCCGCTGCGCGGCGCGGATGGACGGGTCCGGAAGGTGGATCTGGCGGTGGTGACGGACCGTGGCTGTGACCGGCTGCGCATCTACGCCATCGACCCCGGGCGCGCGGGCGGACCGCTGTTCGATGTCACCGCGCGCGCGGCGCGGCGCGTCTTTCCGGAGCGGTTCGTGCGGCCTTCGCCCTTCCAGCCCACGGGAGAGCCGGAGGGCGTGAGGCCGAACCCGTTGGATGACCAGAACACGGCCTATGGGCTCGCGCTGTACCGCGACCCGTCCAATCGCTTCCACGCCTTCGTGACGCAGCGCAGCCGCGCCGTGGTGGCCTGGCTCGAGCTGTACGAGGCGGGCACGGAGCAGGTGGGCTACCGCGAGGTGCGCGAGTTCCGCTTCGACTCGCGCTTCTCCCTTCCCCGACCGGGCGGCGGTGGAGCGCTGGCGTGGTCGCCCTGCCGGGAGGAGCCGGCGGAGGATCCTCAGTTCGAGGGGCTCGTGGTGGATCAGCAGGAGGGCATCCTCTACGCGGCGCAGGAGGTGGTGGGGCTGTGGAAGATCCCGCTGAGCGTGTCGCTCCCACGCGTGGTGGACGTCCCGCGCGGTCGCCTCATCGAGCCGGTGAAGTCCTTCGGGGCCCCGTACTGGGCCGTCCCGGACGACGGCGAATACGCGTGTGAGTTGGAGGCCCCGGCCCCGGCGCCCGAGGGCACCATCGCCGTGCCGGGCAACCCCGCCGTGGGAGGCAAGCACCTGGAGGCGGATGCCGAGGGGCTCGCGCTGTACTACGCGGGAGACGAGAAGGGCTATCTCATCGTCTCCAGCCAGGGCGACGACACGTTCCATCTCTATGACCGCGAGGGGGGATGGACGCGCGAGCGGGGCAACCGCCATCTCGGCACCTTCCAGGTGGAGGGCGTGGGCGAGACGGACGGTCATGACGTGGTGAACGTGCCCATGGGCGCCGGGTTCCCCCGGGGACTCGTGGTCCTCCAGACGGGCAAGGCCCCGCCACCGCCGAGCACCGAGCCGGTGAATGGCTACGCGTACGACGGCTCGACGCGGTTCAAGCTCGTGCGCTGGGACGACATCGCGGAGGCGGTCCCTCCTGGTTTTAAAGTGGATACGGACGATTACCATCCGCGTGATCCGCACGACGACTGAGGCGCGCGCGTCAGCGGCCAGGCCGGGGCGCGCGGTGTAGCCTCGCGTCCATGTCTCCAGCGCCTGTCCGCATCCTCTTGTCCCAGACGTTCAACCCCTGGTTCAACCTCGCCACGGAGGACTGGATCTTCCGTGAGATGGACACTCGCACGCGCACACTCTTTCTCTGGCGCAACGCCAATACGGTCGTCATCGGCCGCAACCAGAACCCCTGGTCCGAGTGCAACCTGAAGCGCATGGAAGAGGAGCAGGTCTTCCTGGCGCGGAGGACCAGTGGCGGAGGCGCGGTGTTCCACGATCTGGGCAACACGTGCTTCACCTTCTTGTCTTCCCGGGAGGGCTACGACAAGGCCACGAACGTGACCATCCTCCTGGACGCGCTGAAGCGGCTCGGCGTGACGGCGGACGCCGCGGGGCGCAATGATCTGGTGATCCACCTGCCGGACGGACCGCGGAAGATCAGCGGCAGCGCGTACCGGGAGACGCGCGAGCGGGCCTTCCACCACGGCACCTTCCTCATCTCCACGGACCTCTCGCGCCTGTCCAACTACCTCACGCCCCACCCCAAGAAGCTCGAGTCCAAGGGCCACGCGTCCGTGCGCGCCCGGGTGATGAACATCACCGAGCACCAGCCCGAGGTGACCCACGAGGCCCTCGTGCAGGCGCTGATGTCCGCCTTCCAGGAGCACCACGGCGCCACGGCCGAGCCCGAGCTGTTGGACCAGGCCTTCCTGGAGCGCCAGCCCTCGCTCGCGGAGACATTCGAGCGCTTCTCCTCCTGGGACTGGCGCTTTGGCAATGCCCCCCAGTTCAACCACCAGATGGCCGAGTACCTCTCCTGGGGGTTCTTCCATGTCCACCTGGACGCCGAGAACGGCCATGTCAGCCGTGCCCAGGTGTTCTCGGACTCGCTCCACTCCGAGCCGGTGCAGGAGCTCCAGGACGCACTGGTGGGCACGCCCCACAGCCGGGCCGGGGTGGCGCGCGCCGTGGCTGGGGTCAAGGCCCGCCACCCAGCCCTGGAGCGGGAGCTGGGCGAGTTCGAGGCGTGGCTCATGACCCAGGTGGAAGTGTGAGGGCCGTTACCCGAGCGCCGCGCCCGCCTTGAGGGCCAGGGCGCGGTAGCCGAGCCGGCCCGCTTCCGCCTCGAGGATTCTCAGCTCCGCGGTGGCCCTGCTCTCTCCGCCCACGAGGGCCAACTCCGCCAGGAGCAGCCGCACCTTCAAGCACACGCCCAGCATCTCTCCCTGGGCCGCCTGGAGGCCGAGCGCCTGGAGTTCCCGTGCCGAGGCCTGTCGTTCCTCGGGCGTCCCCGTGCTCAGCGCCACCCGCGCCTCGGCGAGCACCACCTCCGCGGTGACGAGCACGTGCTCGTTGTTCACCGTCAGCGCCCGGGCCCGGGCGAGCGCCTCGCGGGCTCGCTGGGGCTCGCCCCCCGCCAGCAGGGCCCGGGCCCGCACCGCCTGGGCCCTGCCCTGCATGGTCAGATGCCGTTGCTCCGCGTAGAGCGCGCAGGCGCGCTCGGCCTGCGCCAGGGCGTCCAGGGGCCGTCGCGACTCCAGTTCCAGCCCCGCGAGGGCCAGCACCGTCTCGGCGATGAAGAGCCGCATGCCCTGGGCCTGGCGCAGCACCAGGGCCCGTTCCAACCACCGCCGGGCCAGGGTCAGCTCGCCCCGGTCCAGGTAGAGCTGGCCCAGCTCGTAGCTCGCCCACGCCTCCATGAACTCGTCGCCGAAGACGATGTTATGCACCTGCCTCGCCTGCTCGAGCAGACGTTGGGCCTCATCCAGGTCGCCGCACCGCCGCAGCACCATCCCCAGCTGCACGTCGTAGGCGGCCTCCTCGGCGCGCATCTCCAGCCGGCGGAACATCTCCTTCACCCGGCGCGTGTGCTTGAGCGCCACCTTCAGGTCCCCCAGGTTGCAGCTCAGCCACGCGGCATTGCCCAGGGCCTCGGCCTCGAGGACCCGATTCTTCAGCTCCCGGGCCACGCGCAGCGCGGTGGCGAAGGAGCTCCGGGCATCGCGCATCCGCCCCAGGTCGATGAGCACGATGGAGCGCGCGATGATGCCCCGGGCCGCCCCGCCCCGGTCCCCCTTGGCGAGCGACAGCCGCACGGATTCCTCCAGGTGCGCGAGGGCCTGCTCATGCTCGCCGAGGTTGCGCATGGCGAAGGCCTGGGTGAGGAGCGCGGAGGCGACGAGGAGTTCCTGGCCGGCCCGGCGTGCCCGGGCCACCGCCCGCTCGGCGTGCCGCCGCGAGGCCTGGAAGTCACCCGCCTGGGCCGTGGCCGTCGCCGCCACCAGGTCGATGCGCGCATCCTCGCCCACCGGCAGCCGCTGCAACGCCTCGAGGGTGGTCAGCGCCTCGCGCGTCAGGCCCGCGGAGGCCTGCGCTCCGACGAGCGCCGTGCCGTACTCCACGTTGTCGGGGAAGAACTCGAAGAGCGTGCGGTAGGCCTCGATGGCGAGCGTCCACTCGGCATGCATCTCGTGGTGGCGTGCCACCACCAACAGTCGCTCCTCGCGCGGCAGGCCCGCGGACAGCTCGAAGGCCCGGCGCGCGGAGGCCCGGGCGCGCGTCTCGAGGAAGAAGTGCTTGAAGGCGGTGGCGAGCGCGGAGTGGCCGGGGGCGAAGTTCGGCTCCAGCTCCACCACGCGCTCCAGCCGCTCGACGGCCCGTGGGGCTTCATGGTTGCGCAGCGCGAGGAGCCCCTCGGCATAGAGACGCGCGGCGTCGGGATGGGCGGGCATGGCGCCGCGCACCCGGCGGACCTGCTCGTCCGTCAGGGGTCCGATTCCCAGCCGCTCGCGCAGCCGGGCCCCCAGTCCCAGGACGATGGACAGCAACTCGCGCTCCATCCCGGTCTGGGTCAGCAGCACCGCCGTCTCCCCCGTGGTGGTCTCCTGCAGGCGCAGGTTGAGCCGGATCCCCGCGGAGTCCGCCGCCCCCAACACGAGGTAGGAGCCCGTGAGCACCAGCTCCACGCCCGAGTGGGCGCGGATGCGCTGGAGCGTGTCCGGGGCCAGGTTGTCCACCACGGGCAGGGAGAGCTCCCGGCTCATCCGGTCCACGCTCTCTCCCGACAGCAGGCGCACCTGGCTGCCCGCGGTGAGCTCCGCCGACAGCATCTCCGCCAGGGCCGTGGAGAGCCACGCCGAGGCGGCCTGGCCGGAGAGGTTGCGCGGGGCGAGCACGGCCACCACGCGCCGCGCCGCCGCGCGACTGCCCGGCGAGGTCATCACCGGGACGGACTCGACGGAGGGATGCTTCTCCGGGTGGGGGAGGGCCAGCGGGTGCTCGGGGGCACGGTAGGTGGTGGCGCCCCGTAGGGCCTCGATGAACTCACCCGCCGTGGTGAAGCGCTCCTGGGGCTGACGGGCCAGCCCGCGCAGCAGGGCCGCCTCCCAGGCGGCGGACAGCCCGGGAGCGAGGTGGCGGGGCGAGGGAGGTGGCTCGAAGAGACGCTTGACGGCGACGATCATGGGCGTGTTCCCCTGGAAGGGGAGCTGGCCCGTCGCCATCTCGAAGAGCACCACCCCGAAGGAGTAGAGGTCGGAGGCGGGTGTCAGGCTCCGGCCTTCGACCTGTTCGGGGGACATGTAGCCGAGGGTCCCCATCACGGTGCCCTCCTGCGTCGCGATGTCGTCGTCGAGCCCCTCGCCGCACGCCAGGCCGAAGTCCGTCACCACCGCGCGCGAGCCTCCGCAGGCGGTGGGCACCAGCATCACGTTGCCGCTCTTGAAGTCTCGGTGGATGACCTGCGCGGCATGCGCGGCATCGAGCGCCGCCGCCATCTGCTCGGCCAGGGGCAGCAGCTTCTCGGGCGTCAGCCGCCCGTGATGCGTCAGGAACTCCTTGAGGGTTTCACCTTCCAGGAACTCCATGGTGAGGAACGTGAACGCGGACTCGGCGGCCTCGGGCTCCGTTCCCAGGGGGTGCTCGCCCAGGTCGAACACCCTGCACACGTTGGGGTGCGTCACGCGGCGTGCCAGACGCAGCTCGCGCTTGAAGCGCTTGATCATCTGCGGAGCGGAAGCCCCCCTGGCGTGGATGACCTTGAGGGCCACGCGCTCGTGCAACGACAGGTCTTCCACCGCGTAGACAGCACCCATGGCCCCCTCGTCCACGAAGCGGAGGATCCGGTAGCGGCCCGCGATCAGCTCGCCCTCGGCGAGCCGCCGCGAGGAGGTGGCTCGGCCGCTGGGAACGGTGCACGTGATGTCCTTGTCCCGAGAGAACTCTCCGGGCACGGGGTCCTTTTGGGCACTGGGTGAGCGAAGACTCATGACGTGCGGCCCCGATGATGAACAGTTCCGCGCGGAGTGTAGCGGATGCGCTTTCACGGAAGGGGACGCGGATCACGACCCATTTCAAGTCTTCCTGGTAAAACCTGAGGGGTGTCCTGAGCCGAGAAGGTGTCAAACGTCTCTCGGGAAGGTTTCGGGAAGATGGCAGGCGCGTACCGCTCCCCATCGCGAGAAGGTAGCGTGGTCGCGCAGGAGGGACGTCATGCCGATGGAGTCGACGCTGCGTGCTGCGTTCGAGGCCGAGGGGGCGCCAACGTGGGCATTTTCACCCCCATGCCGATTCCCGAGGAGCTGCGAATCCTTTTGAACACGACCCGGTCCAATGGTGAACATAGACGGCCAGACGGTCCGTGAGCCGTTACACGCCCGTTCGTGGCACGACCTCGCGTGGTGCGTAAAGGACAGCATCCGTTGACGCTCGGGCACGTGCGGTGGCAATCGCTCCATTCGTGAAGCGGCCGTGACAGGACGCGCGGCGCGCACCCAGCGTAAAGGCCCGCGCGCTCCCCAGGGCAGGAGCACGCGGGCCGAGCACCGCTGGGGGCGCAGGGGCCCCCAACGGCTTGAATCAGCACTCCGTACCGCGAGCCCGGCTCAGAGCGACTCCAGGAACGCCAGCACCGCGGTCCGATCGGCCTTGCTCAGCGCCTCGAACTTGTCGCGGCTGTTGGTCGCCTCGCCCCCGTGCCAGGCGATGGCCTCCATCAGCGTGCGAGCACGTCCGTCATGCAGGTAGCGCACGTTCTGCGCGCCGCCCTGGACGTACTTCAGCGAGCCGATGCCCCAGAGCGGGGGAGTGCGCCACATGCCCGGTGCGGCCTGGCCTTCGGTCAACGTATCGGCCAACTCCGGCCCCATGTCGTGGAGCATCAGGTTGGTGTACGGATGAATGGTCTGGTTGCGCAGCTCGGCGAATGGATGGTTCGCTCCGGTCTTCAGCTGCGGGGTGTGGCAGGTCCCACACCGCGCCTGGGCGAACAGGGTGGCGCCGCGGCTGATCTGGGCGGGATCCACGTCATGCTCGGGCGCGACACGCATCCCGTCGGGGTAGCCGCTGCGCAGGCTGCGCTGGGCGGGGACTCCGAGCAGCGAGAGGTAGGAGGAGAGCCGCTCGATCTCCGTCTCGGAGATGGACGTCGCCGCGGTCGATGCGTTGCAATTGGCCACGCCCTTCTGGCAGTCGAGCGTCTTGTAGACGGGGGAGGTGACTCCCAAATCCTTGAGGAGCGCGGCGCCTGACTGATGACGCAAGCTGGCCTTGCCCGCCTTCCAACCGAACCGGCCGAGGTGCTGCTTGCCGGTCTCCGGGTTGTAGGCCCAGTTGGGCACACCCTTCACGCCATCGCCGTTGGCATCGGTCGGGTCGGCCAGGGCCAGGAGCGTCGACTCGTCCACGGCCTCGAGCAGGCCCAGGCCGACGACCTGGGGCGCCTGCCGGACGGAGTAGTGCGCGGGCACGGGCCCCTTGAAGGCGTAGACGGGCTTCTGCAATTCGACCGTCTCGCCATCGGGCAGGGTGCGCACGGTCTTCTCGTACGACTTCACGGAGACCGAGTAGTCGGGCGCACCCACGGCCTGGGCCCGCTGCTGCACGTTGATGCCGTAGGTGGGATCCGGAGTGTTCCCCGCGGTGGAACTCGCCGCGGCGGTCTCGATGGTCATGGTGTCCAGCGTGCTGCCTGGCGTGGGAACCTTGCTGCGCCCGTTGAGTGCGTGGCACTCGATGCACCGGGTGTTGTTGTAACGAGGCCCCAGTTGATTAGCGTGCTGGGTGAACGCGGGGTTGATGTCCGGGCTCTCGGAGTGCTTCCCATCGACGAACGAGGTGTGGAACAGCCGCCGACCCTCGACGAAGCGCCTGGTATCGGCGATGCCGATGTTGTTGGCCATCTGCTGGAACACCCGATGCGGCTCCTCGGAATAGTTGTAGGAGACGCTGGCCTCGCCACCCAGCAGGGTGCTGGCGGGCAGGGGGACGGAGTCGAGCAGGGGGGCAACGCCATACCACGCGCGGATGCCCACGCCCACCTGGTACAGGTTCTCGAATGAATAGTAGCGGCTGCCTCCGCCATCGATGATGGCCTTGTTGTCGGCCGTATGCGGGAGGAACGGCGCGGGGGCCAGCTCGATCACGTCACCTGGCTTGAACGGGGTGCCGGGCTTGGGGGCGCGCCAGTTGTCGGTGATCACCACCATGCAGTCTTCCCGCGCCGAGGTCGCGTGGCAGGTGTTCTTGTTTCCCTCCTTGGGATTCTGGAAGCCGACATTCATCTTCCAGCCGTACTCCCCGACGTTGGGATCATCGCGGCGGAACGCACTGAGGCCCGTGTTGATGAAGGTCCCATCGTTCACGCGCAGGGAGATCTCGATGCGCGAACGCCCGGCGGGGACCTGATCACGGATCATGAGACCGAAGGTCCGGTTCTGGAAGTACCACGTCGGGAAGTCGAAGTATCTGCCCGGGCCGACGTCGACGGGATCGAACCAGGGCTCACCTCGCTCGCGGGCATGCCGGTTGGTCGGACGGAAGCCCGCCAGGGTGACCAGGGTTCCATCGGCCTCGGTGTACTGGATCTGCTCGGCCACTGGCGTGCCGACGGCGTAGAGCGGGACGTATTCCGTTGCACCCAGCCCGGGAATGGGCACGGGCACGGGAGCGGCCTCCGGCGCGGCCGCGACCGTCGACGGTGCCGTGGACGCGGGGCTCGGCTGCGGCGAGGCGTCGCTGGTGCTCGAGTCGGCGGCGCCGCCGCACGCGGTGAGAGACAGCATGGCCGCGAACAACGCGGGCAGGGCGGCGGCCGGAGGTGGCCGCGCGAGATTTCTCTCTCTCCCAGCGGATGAGGCTCGGGTCTTCATTTCATTTTCTCCTCAAATGGAATGCAGCGGCGCTGCTCACTCCTTTTAACCAGCCGCAAGGCCGGAAAACAAGAACTTCTTGTAAGCAATTGGTAGGATGTCTGTCGTATGGTGGTTGATCTATCTTTCTCAGAAGATGGGAGGATGTAGGGGATTGGAGTAGCGGGCCGAGACAAGCCGCTGATGGTGCTGACGGAGGCTTCCGGTGACAAGGAGATCCAGCCGTCCCCGCGGACTTCAGCCCCACGGATGAAACCATCCTCCAGCGACGTCGACCTGGCATGCTCGATCATGAGCGTTCGTTGGTGTGGCCATTCACTTCGAGGACATGCTCCACCGCCTTCGCGCTGGCATCGTGAAAGCGGAGAGCGATATGGCCCACACGGATCGAACGGGTTGCCCCGTGGATGTTGCTTCCGATGGCACGCGAGACGGTGACCTCTAGCAGCGGACCATCCACGATTCGCGCTCACTCGGCCACCGTCAGATTCGCATGTTCACCATGCGTTCCTGCATATCGGCGCTTACAGCACCGTGAATGGCTCCGAAACCCCTTCATAGGGACTGATCTGCCCGGTCCATCCAGACTTCCAGTGGCCCTTGTGGCGGATGCGGTAGGTTCCGGCCGCGGCGTTCTTCGTGTCCCAGGTAATCGTGATCTTGGAGTAGGAGATGCCACTGCGTTCCCACCGGTAGGTCGTTTCCGGATCCCAGTCCCACGCGATCGCGACCCAGGCGTCGTTCACCTGTTTCTCGACCGCCAGGAACGAGCCCTGAGTCTGGAGATTGTTGTTCGGATGCCCGCCCCAGTACTGCACGGTCACCAGGCTGCCCCGCGCATAGCTCGCGGCCGGCTGGGTGATCACGCTCCCGAAGTCCTTGTCCAGCGGCTTGTCGTCCAGCACCACCTTCGGGGTCAGATCGACCGTCTGGCCCGTCACGTCCTCGGGCGTGGGGCCGGCCGGGACGGTGGCTCCGCTGACGATGGCCTTGCTGAGCTTGACGTATTCCTGCTGGAAGGCGGCCAGCTCGTTCGGGCCGAACTGCGTGCAGGCTCCCTCATACCACTGCAGGGCGTACTCCTCCCGGGTGGCCAGGTAGGACGCGTACGAGTTGGAGAGCCCGGCGATGACCGCCGTGTCGACGCCGACGCTCGCGAGCTCCGTCTTCACCGTGTCCTCCAGGCGGCGGCCCGCCATGGTGGTCACCTCGGTGGGGACGGCGACGATGGCCAGGTTGCCGATCTTCAATACCTGGAGGGGCATGATCTGCGGGGTCATGGTCGGACCGTTGATGTTGAGGCCCGCCACGCCGGTCGGGATCAGCACCGGTTTTTCCGCGTGGCACTGCTTGTACGCCGCGTCGCCGGTTGCCGGCCACGCGAAGGAGAAGACGCCGCCCAGGAGCTGGAAGAGCGCCGCCTTGCCGGCGCCCTCGCTCCACTGCACGCTGTCCACCGTGGTCCCGTTCGGGAAGAGCGGCGAGGGGCTCGGATTGTCATACGGGCTGCCGGCCGAGAAGGACGCCCCCATGCCGGCCGCGCAGGTCGTGGTTCCCGCGGAGGCGACGTAGAGCGTCCTCATATCCACCCACTCGTGGCGGAAATCCACCGAGCCGGTCAGCTCCCGCGTCGCGCCGTCATAAAGCTCTTTCGCCTTGTTGTATTGCTTGAGGGTGGCGTTCTCCAGGCTCTTGTTCTTCTCGAACGTCAGGTCGGGGGGCGCCTGGCCGAACCCGATGTTCGGCGTCACATCGCCGGCGTTGGCCTGGGCGAACGCGGCCACGAACGTCTTGGACGCCAGGTAATCCGTCGCCTTGTCCTTCTCGAAGAGGTACGACGCCCAGCCCTTGTTGTCGCCGCTGATCAACTTGTTCTCGGGGCCGATGCTGTCCGGGTGCACCGCGTACCAGTTCACCATGCCGAGCTCCTCGCCATCGAGGCCGACGAGCTTCAGGAGCGTCATGGTCTTGTCCGTGATGCCGTCATACCGGGCCCGCTCCGCCGCGGGGTTGTTGTTGTAGGCTTCCACCGCGCGGTTGCCGCCGACGCCCTCGATCGTTCCTTCGTTGACGAGGATCCTGCCGGGCTTCACGTTGTGATGGGCGCGCAGGATGGACTGGTAGATGCCGTCCACGATGGCGTCGAAATTCTGTTTCACGAACCCGTTGACGGTCACGTCATACAGGAAGTACCCCGAATAGCCCCCGGGGCCGCTGTGGGTATGCGTCGCCGACAGGAGGACGTTTTTCGTGTTGTAATATTGCGCGAGTTCGACATTGGCGGCGATCTTCTCGCTCACTTTCAGTTTCACGCTCTGGAAGAGTTGGCCCAGGTCGGCGCTGACGAAGACGACCCGCTTGTTACCGTCTCCGATGACGAATGCCCGTGACCGCAGCCGCATGTGGATGCCGGCGGTCTTCTGTTCCGATACGGCGAAGCCCATCATCGTGATCTCTCCGGCCGGGCCGGTGATGTCGTAGATGCCGCTTCCGATGAGAAAGACGTTGCCACCGGATTGCGCGGTCACACCGCTCATACCCTGCTCGCTCCGGAGCTGTACCGTCTCGTCCGGCGACGCGCCATTGTCCCGGGCGCTGTCCAAACACCCGGGGGCACAGAGGATGCTTCCCCAGAGCAGCAAGGAAAGACCCCGATGGATTCTGATCATGATCGTCCGCATGAATGTCCTCCCATCTGTTTTAAACAGAAAAGAAACAGGCAATGTACCAGTCATGTGGCTTTCATGAATGCATACAATTCAACATCGTGCCCGATGTTGAACAGTCCGCGCTCGAGGTCGGACGGGGAGGGCCAACTGACGGCCCTCTGAGCTGGCCGGCCTCTCCTCCCTTTGAGCCCTACACCCGCGTCACGCCGGGCCGGCGGTGACCGTCCGCCAGGTGGCTCTCCACGAGCCCCACGATGGCTCTGGACTGATACCCCCGTGCCAGGTGGATGACCTGGGTGGCGAACGGACCATACTGCTCACCCAGGTCCGTGAGTTGCGTCGCCCAGTGGAGGATGTCCCGCATGCTGCCGGCCAGCGCGAGTTGGTGAAGCACCGCCAGCTGCTCCTGGGGTGGGGGAGTCAGCTGTTGGGCGTTGTGTTCTCGCGCGGCGGGTTGTTCCCGGGGGGGCTCGTATGTCCAGTGCAATCCCAGGCAGGCGCTCATTTCCTTCAACAGCACCCCGTAATCGATGGGCTTGGCGATGAATGCGTTGGCTCCGGCCGCCAGGCTCCTGTCCCGATCATCTTGTGCGGCGCTGGCGGAGACGGCGAGAATCGGCACGTCCCGCCCATACGGCAACTGGCGAATCCGGTGCGTGGCCTCCATGCCGTCCATCACTGGCATCATGGTGTCCATCAGGATCAGGTCCGGCTGGAGGATTCGCGCCTTGTCCAATCCCTCGCGGCCGTTCTCCGCCTCGGTCACCTCGAAGCCGAGCCGGCCCAGCAGCTCGACCACCATCGCCCGGTTCCCGGCCACATCGTCCACCACCAGGACCTTCTTGCGCGGCCCCTGGTAGCCAGTCACGACGCCGTCCGGCGGTGGCGCCGCCATCTCGACCTTCACCACTGGCAGCTCCAGCTCGAACCAGAAGGTGCTGCCCTGGCCAGCCCGGCTCTCGACCTGGATATCCGCGCCCATCAGCCGCACGAACTGCCGACTGATGGCCAACCCCAGGCCGGTTCCCCCCTGCCGGCGCCTCGCCTCGCCCACCTGTTCGAACGGCTGGAACAGGATGCCCAGTTGGTCCTCGCTGATGCCGATGCCGGTATCCTGCACCTCGAAGCGTATCCGGTCGGGAGGCGTGAAGCGCACGCTCAGCCGTACCTGGCCGCTATCGGTGAACTTGACCGCATTGGATAACAGGTTGAGCAGCACCTGGCGCAAGCGCTTCTCGTCGGCCCGCACCCAGGCGGGCAGGTCCGGTGGCAGGTCGCAGATGAAGTCCAATCCCTTCTGCGCCGCCCTGACGCTGATCATCTCGGTGATGGTGCGCAGGAAACGGGCGAGCTGGAGGTCCGTGGCGTAGAGTTCCAACTTGCCCGCTTCAATCTTGGCGAAATCCAGGATGTCGTTGATCAGCGTCAGCAGATGCTCGCCGCTTTGTTGGATCACGTTCACACCCGCGATTTCCCGTTCACCCAGCTTCTTGTCCCGGCGCAGTATCTGCGCGTAGCCCAGAATGCCGTTCAGCGGAGTGCGCAATTCGTGGCTCATGTGGGCCAGGAACGTGCTCTTGGCGAGGTTGGCCGTTTCGGCCGCGTCCTTCGCTCGCCGCGCCTCGGCGAATACCGTTTCCAGGTGGCCGATGGTTTCGGCCAGACGCTGCGTCATGATGTTGATGCTGAGGGCGAGCACGCCGATCTCGTCGCTCGATTCGACCGCGGCGCGCGCGGACAGGTTACCGGCCGCCACCTGTTCCGCCACGCCGGTCAGACGGTGTACCGGACCGACGATGTTGCGCCAGAACAGGAATGCCATGGCGAAGCTGAAGATGACGGCCACCAGCCCGCCCGCCACGGATTGCAGGCGCGCCTTGGCGAGGCTGCTGCGCGCCCGCGCCAGATCGGTCTGCAACTGGGCCTGCTGCCGCTCGGTCACCTTCCCCAGCAGGCCGAGCAGGATATCCGCCTGCGGTGTGACCTGGGTGCGGTACAGGTACAGATCCTCGTACGCGTGTTCGCCGCCGAGGATGCTGACGAGTTCCAGCGCCAGCTCCGCGAATCCGGCCCGAGCCCGCGCGATGCCATCGAGCGTGGCCCGCTGCTCAGCGGATAGCAGGTGGCGCTTGCCAGACAGCTCATTCCAGATCGTCGCGTTGGTCGCCAACTGTGGCCCGTAGGCCAGCTTGAAATTGAGTTCCCCCGAGGCGCCGTAGGCCATCAGGTTGGTCGCCATCGCATCGAACGAGGTCTGGAAGCTCAGCATGTCGGCCAGCAGCTCGCGGTTCCGAGGCGAGGCGCCGCGTGTCTTCTGGAGATCGATCATCGTATCGACCTTCTCCAGGATCTGGATCCGCAGCGCTTGAATGTCGACCCGGGCGAGCCGTAGCGCGGGCCGGTTCTGGAGCGGGTTGTCATGCAGCTCGAACAAGTGCTGTGGCAGCTTGACCCAGCGCGCATAGGTCTCGGTCAGTTCGGTCACCCACCTGGCTTCTTCGTCGGGCCAGTTGACGGACATCGCCTGCAGCGAAGCCAGACTGTCCTCGAAGGACTTTCTCGCCAAGTGGTACTGCTCGATGTCCAGCGGATCGGACAGCACCAGGTAGCCGCGCACGTGCAGCTGCATCCGCAACAGGCTGGCCTGAGCCTGCGCGGAAGCCAGCGTCGCCGGTCCGCGTACGCCCTCGGTGAGGTTGATGTCTTCGGTGACGCTGCGCCCGGCAACGAAGCCCAGCGCCACGACCAGCAGCGTGACAGCGGCCAGCGTGCCGAATCCGAGCGTGAGCTTGCGTCCGATGCCCAGGGGCTTCAAGCGATCAGAACCCCATGGATGCCCGGTAGGCGCGTCGTTGCCGCTCGCGCCCGAGCCGGAGGGTGATTTCCTCGAAGTCGACGGCGGCCGCCTTCAAGGCCGCCTCCGGGCTCAACTGGCCGCTCTCGGCTTCCGCCAGGTGAACGTCGAGTGCCTGCCAATAGCTGTAGGCACCGGGAACGCGCAGATACGGCGATTGCAACCGGTTGCCGAAATTGTCGTAATAGGCGCGCAGGTAGTCGCGGACGTCCGCCTCATCCCAGCCCGCCTTCAGGTACGTGTCGAGCCGTCCGCTGCCGTCGGGTGGCAGGAAGTGGAAGCGGCGGCCCGGGTCGATGCCATCCCAGCCACGTGCCGCGTACACCTGGGACTTCTCCTTGCTCGCCATCAGCGCCAGCAGGTAATAGGCCGCTTCCGGCGCCTTCGAGTACTTGGAAATCACGCCGGCCCACGAGCCACCGGTGGTGTTGCCCACCCGGTTTGGCTGTCCGGTCTTGACCCACTTGTGTTGCGCGATGCTGTAGTGGCCGTGGGTGCCTGGAATGGGAGCGGCGCCGACCTTGCCCTTGACCTTGCTCCCTTCCTGCTGCGCCAGCGCGCCCAGATCGCCCCAGGTGAAGGTGAGCGCGGCGCGCCCCGCCAGGAAGTAGTCCCAGCTCTTTCCCAAATCCCAGGTCAACATCTCCCGGGGCCCCAAGCGGACCAGCTCGACCAGGACCTCGAGCGCTCGCACATGGCCGGGGCCATCGATCAGTGGCTTCATGGTCTTCGGATCGAACCAGTACAGACTGGGATTGTCCGGTCCGATCACGAAGGGCCCCGACAATGATATGTAGTTGAACATGCTGTGCGCACCGGGCCTCAGCGCTATCCCCAGGCCATTGTCGGAGACACCGTCGTCGTTGAGATCGCGGCCGTTGAAGTAATCAGCCACATCCCGGAACTGTTCCCAGGTCGTCGGTACGGCCAGCGCATAGCCGAACTTCCGCAGGAAGGCGGCCTGGTGCCGTGGGTCCTCGAGCAGGTCGCGGCGGTAGTACATGATCTGCCCGTCGTGGTCGTTGGCGACCATGTATTTCTTGCCGCCGTAGGAGAGCAGACCGCGTGGGCCCGGCAGCACCTCGGCGATGTCCCACTTCGGAAAGCGCGGGTCGTTGTAATACTTGTCGTAGGGGATGACGTAGTCGCCGGCCACCAGTTCGCCCAGCCACCAGGCGCAGGCGATTGCCGCATCGTACTTCCCAGCGCCATTGAGCACGTCGGAATAGAAGTTATCGAAATGCTCGCCGAATGGAACCTGGACAATCGTGAGGGTGGCGCCCGTGGCGGCCTCGAACTCGTCCTTCAACTCCGGAATGGCCCAGGCGATCGAACCGTTGGTCACGATCACTGTCACGTGCTGGCCGGCGAACGGGCAACCGCCGGGTTTGCACGCGGGTACCACCCGAGGAGGGATGAGGTCGCCTGTCTTGACCACCGTGACTCCGGTCCCCTCGGGCTTCAAGCTCCCGGGCAGGATGCGCGCGGGAGCCGGTTGCGCTTCCTTGGATTCTGGCGGCCCGCCGGCCAGCGATGTCGGAGCAACGAGGAGCGCCAGCAGGATGCCGAGCCACCAGTTCTTCGCCCCCCTGTCCGTGGGATGGCTCGACGCTCGGATACCGGGCTCGTCTGCATTCGATGGTTTCATGAACAGGCTCATGTTTCTCTCTAAAGCCCCATCGATGCCCGGTAGGCGCGCCGTTGCCGCTCGCGCCCGAGCCGGAGGGTGATTTCCTCGAAGTCGACGGCGGCCGCCTTCAAGGCCGCTTCCGGGCTCAACTGGCCGCTCTCGGCTTCCGCCAGGTGAACGTCGAGTGCCTGCCAATAGCTGTAGGCACCGGGAACGCGCAGATACGGCAACTGCAACCGGTTGCCGAAATTGTTGGAATAGGCGCGCAGGTAGTCGCGGATGTCCGCCTCATCCCAGCCCGCCTTCAGGTACGTGTCGAGCCGCCCGCTACCGTCGGGTGGCAGGAAGTGGAAGCGGCGGCCCGGGTCGATGCCATCCCAGCCGCGCGCCGCGTACACCTGGGACTTCTCCTTGCTCGCCATCAGCGCCAGCAGGTAATAGGCCGCTTCCGGCGCTTTCGAGTACTTGGAAATCACGCCGGCCCACGAGCCACCGGTGGTGTTGCCCACCCGGTTTGGCTGTCCGGTCTTGACCCACTTGTGTTGCGCGATGCTGTAGTGGCCGTGGGTGCCTGGAATGGGAGCGGCGCCGACCTTGCCCTTGACCTTGCTCCCTTCCTGCTGCGCCAGCGCGCCCAGATCGCCCCAGGTGAAGGTGAGCGCGGCGCGCCCCGCCAGGAAGTAGTCCCAGCTCTTTCCCAAATCCCAGGTCAACATCTCCCGGGGCCCCAAGCGGACCAGCTCGACCAGGACCTCGAGCGCCCGCACATGGCCGGGGCCATCGATCAGTGGCTTCATGGTCTTCGGATCGAACCAGTACAGACTGGGATTGTCCGGTCCGATCACGAAGGGCGCCGACAATGACATGTAGTTGAACATGCCCTGCGCACCGGGCCTCAGCGCTATCCCCAGGCCATTGTCGGAGACACCGTCGTCGTTGAGATCGCGGCCGTTGAAGTAATCAGCCACATCCCGGAACTGTTCCCAGGTCGTCGGTACGGCCAGCGCATAGCCGAACTTCCGCAGGAAGGCGGCCTGGTGCCGTGGGTCCTCGAGCAGGTCGCGGCGGTAGTACATGATCTGCCCGTCGTGGTCGTTGGCGACCATGTATTTCTTGCCGCCGTAGGAGAGCAGACCGCGTGGGCCCGGCAGCACCTCGGCGATGTCCCACTTCGGAAAGCGCGGGTCGTTGTAATACTTGTCGTAGGGGATGATGTAGTCGCCGGCCACCAGTTCGCCCAACCACCAGGCACCGGCGATTGCCGCGTCGTACTTGCCGGTGCGATTGGTCATATCGGAAATCAAATTGGCGAACACTTCCTCGTGCGGCAGGTAGACGATGTTGAGCCTGGCACCTGTGGCCGCTTCGAATTCGTCCTTCAATTCCAGCACTGGCCTCCCCAGCAGGCGGCTGTTGACCACCAGCACCGTCACGTTCTGGCCAGCGAATGGGCAATCGCCGGGCTTGCACGGTGGCACCACCCGGGGCGGAACGATATCGCCCATCTTGACCACGGAGGCGTCCGCGGGAGCGGTCGACGTCGATTGTTCCTGGTCCGCGCCCCACGCGGACCACACGAGCAACGGGAGCAGTCCTCCCAGCCACATCATCTTGCGGCTCATGTCACGTCTCCTCCCGGGGATGGGCGAGCGGGGGGCAGAGCGCACGCGGGCCGGGAACCCGCTCGCCGGTCTACTCCATCCCCCTGCTCATGCACTCGGCATCGCTTCGCGATAGGTACGGTCGGCCAGACTCGCCACATAGGTCATCAGCTCCAGGGGCTCCACCGGCTTGGCCAGGTGCATCTGGTATCCCGCCAGGAGCGCCCGTGTCCGATCCTCGGGGCGAGCGAACGCCGTCAGTGCCAGTGCCGGCACTGCCCCCCCTTGCTCCCGCGGCAGCCTCCGTACTTTCTGGATCAACGAATACCCGTTCTCCTCCGGCATGCCGATGTCGCTCACCAGCACCGTCGGATGGAAGCGGGCGAGCTCCGCGAGTGCCTCCGCGGCCGAGCACACCGTCCGCACCTCCGCATGGTGCTCCGCCAGAACCAGCTCAATCAACTGGCGCGTGTCGGGCTCGTCGTCCACCACCAGCACCCGCACCCCCTCCAGATCCACGAGCCTGCTGCCGTGGTTCGAGGAGGATTGACGCCGGGGCGCCACGGTTGCTCTTCCAGACCTGGCCCCGAGATGGATGGCCTCCCTGGGCAACTTCACCGTGAAGCTCGCACCCTGGTCCTTCCCCGCGCTGGCCACGTCCACCGTGCCCCCGTGCAACTCCACCAGGCTCAGCACGATCGCCAGACCCATCCCCAGCCCACCGTGCTGTCGCGTGCTCGTCGCGTCCGCTTGCCGGAACGGCTCGAACACGTGCGGCAGGAATTCGGGTTCGATGCCAATCCCCGTGTCGCTCACCGTGAGCTGCACATGGGGGCCCTGTTGACTCAGCGCCACCGTCACCCGCCCGCCTCGCGGCGTGAACTTGATGGCGTTGTTCACCAGATTCCAGGCGATCTGCTGCAGACGATTTGGATCCGCCATGAGCTGCCCGACCGGCGGGTCGAGCGCCTGTTCCAACTGGATGGCCTTCGCCTCCGCCGCCGGTTTCAGCGACTCCACCACCGCGTCGAGCACCACCGCCGGATCGACCACCCGCACGTCCAGACGCATGCGGCCGGAGACGATGCGTGACATGTCCAGGAGGTCGTCGATGAGCTGGGCCTGCGCCCGCGCGTTTCGCGCGATCGTCTCGAGCCCGCGACGCAGGTCCTGGGTCAGGGGGTGGCGGGAGAGGAGCAACTGCGCCCACCCGAGGATCGAGGTCAGAGGCGTCCGCAGCTCGTGGCTCAGCGTCGTCAGGAACTCGTCCTTCATCCGGCTGGTGCGTTCGATCTCCCCCCGTGCCGCCCGCTCACTGGCCAGGAGCACCTCCCGCTCTTCCTCAATCCGCTTGCGCTCGGTGATGTCCGTGGAGATCCCACAGATCGCATAGGGCGACCCCGACCCATCCTGGAGTGGGCATTTGATCGAGATGTAGGTGTGGAGCCCGTCGTCCTGTGGCATGAGCTCCTCTGCTTCCAGTGCCGTCCTGGTGGCCACCACCCGCTGGTCGAGAGCGCGAAATGCGTCGGCATTCGCCTTGGGGAACAAATCATAGTCGGTCTTGCCGAGGACCGACTCCGGGGTGAGGTGAAAGAGCGTCAGGAAGCGGCGGTTGGTCAACAAGTAGCGGCCCTCGACGTCCTTGACGGAGATCACCGCTGTCGAGTTGTCGATGATGGCTTGAAGCAGGCACTGGCTCTCACGCAAAGCCTCTTCAACCCGCTGGCGATCGGCGATCTCCGCCTTCAAGGTGGTGTTCGCGCTGGCCAGATCGGTCGTGCGCTCCTGCACCCGCTGCTCCAGCTCATCCTGGATGCGCCGCAGTGCCGCCTCTTTCTCGCGGCGCGTCGCGATCTCCCGCTGCAGTTGCGCGTTCTTGGCTTCGAGCTGTTTTCGCGCCTCACGCAGGGCCAGGTGCACCCGGGTTCGGGCGACCAGTTCTTCGATCTGGAACGGCTTGGTGACGAAATCGACCCCCCCCGCCTCGAACCCCGCGAGCTTGTCGGTCGTTTCCGAAAGACAGGTCATGAAGATGACCGGGATCTCGCGGGTACTTTCAGCCACCTTCAGGCGTCGGCAGGTCTCCAGGCCGTCCAGCCCCGGCATCACCACATCCAGCAGGATGATGTCGGGCCTCATGTGCTCGGCCCGCTCCAACGCCTCTTCACCATCCTGGGCGACCAACACCCGATAGCCCATGAGCTCCAGATGCTCCACCGCCACGCCCAGGTTGGCAGGCGTGTCATCCACGATCAGGATGGTGGAGGGACAGCTGTCAGGCGTGGTGGTGTCGCTCATGTTCCTCGCCCCCCCTGCGCCGCGAAGGCGGGCTTCGTGGTTCCGGTGCGCTCGGATGCTCGCTTCCCCAGCCATGTGCTGTCTGACCGGCTCCACGAGCGCCAGGGGAGAGCCCGGGTCCATGTCTCGGGTCGGAACCAGGCTTCCAAGGAATGGGTCGGAAGCGCGGCATGGGTCGATCCTGCAACTGGAGCGTCATTCCTTTCTCCTGGTGGAAGACCCTGGCGTGCGCTGCGGCCAACTGATCCTCATAGGCGCAACATGCGCGTTCCCAAGGGCCATTCCTCCCAGGGCTTTCTGGTACTTCCGCTGACCTGGGGGTGTTCCCTCGCCTCATGAAAGGGAGCCCCCGATATTCCAGGGGCTCGTCTGATGGGTTGCCCTGGCATGACCCGGAATGACTCCTCCAGCCAGTGGGGAGTCGGCGGCGGTGCCAGGCCGTCCACGCCCACCGCCTCCCAGGCCGCCGTCACGGCCGCCGCGTCGTCGCCGAGGTATTGGCATGCGATCGGGCTCGGACGCTCAGGGTCTGGTTGGACACCTGAATGGCTGAGAATCGATTTTCAATCCGTTGAGAAGAATGACAGACGACTCGTGACGCGGTCCGCGGCCAGGCCGGAAGGCGCGAGGGCTTTAGGGCGTGGAGGCGGCGGGGGCCGGCGCGGAGCCGAGGTGCAGGTAGCCAGAGGGGTTCTCGGCGGTCAATCGGAGTGAGTCGGTGGCGGTCGCTCTCGAGCCGACGCGAATGGGAGCCGAGGCGGCGTAGCCTTGGGGCAGACGGGAGAGCCAGCCGCACTCGAGCAGTACTTTCGTCGCGGCGGGACGCGGGTAGGTGAGGGTGAAGACAACCTCTTCCTTGTCCCGGGAGAGGGCGGCCTCGGTCTTCTTGGGTTCGAGAGGCCGATCGTTGACGCTCATGAGGCAGAGGCCTTTGGCGATGCGATCGAAGTTCGCCTGGCGGGCGGCGAAATCGGCGGGCGCGAAATAGACGCGGGGATTTGGGGTGAGGCCAGCGAGATGAGCGGCGACGGAGCGCGCGAGCAGGACGCGGAGCACGAGGGTGTCGGCGGTGGACCCGGTTTCGATCTCGGCGAGAAAAGGATCGTGGGCCCGCGCGGTGGAGGAGAGGCAGGTGCAGGCGAAGAGAACGAGGGCGAGGCGGCGGAGCATGGGGAGCGCGGTTCAGGGGTGAGGGGTGAAGCGTTCGCCGACGAGGATGTCTTCGCGTTCGCCGGGCGTGAGCTCGGGGCTGGTGCGGGCGTAGTGCTCGGCGGCGGCGGGATTGATGTCGCGCCACTCTCGGACGACGGTGCCGAGGGTGCGGGAGCGGAGGACGGGATCTCGGATGGCCTCGGCCCACGCGATGGCGAGTTCGGGCTGCGAGCCGATGAGGCCGGGGTGCTGCGCGATGCGCGCGACGATGACATCGTCTTCGGGGGAAGAGGGAAGGGCTTCGACCCAGGCGATCGCGGCGGGCGGGTCGCTTTCGAGCCAGTGGCCGAGCGCTGAGTCCAAGGCGATGTTGCGCACCGCCCCCGGAGGCAGATCGCTCGCATAGGAGGCGAGGGTGGCGGGATCGGCGGGAGCCCATTGCTGGACGACGGCGCTCCAGGCGATGTCGCGTGCCAGGGTGTCGGTGAGGGCGAGTGCCGCGGTGGCCGCGGCGCTTCGATCCTGGCTCGCCCAGCGGCCAAAGACGGAGGCGAGGGCGGGGCCGCGTTGATCCTCGGGCAGCGCGGCCCCGAGGCGGACGGCGGCGGCGTAGTCACCGCGTTCGCCGGTGGCGAGGACCGTGGCGAGGTCGGGAATGGGCTGAGCTGGGTGCCGTGGCGGCGCCGAAAGGGAAAGGGCGTGGTCGGCGGGCGAAGCAGGCCGCTCCACGGAAAGCGGAGTGGGCGGAGCCGTCCGCTCCGCGGGAGGCGGATCGGCCCGCCGGGAAGCCAGGGCCGGGCGCCGGAGCGACAAGCCGCCTGCCAAGGAGAGCGCCAAGGCGGCGAGCACGAGCATGGCTCGGAGTGGCGGGGAGGTGCGCATGGCGTCGGGCCGGAGTTGCCGGGCTCAGGGGATGGTGAGGTAGTCGATGTTGGCCAATCCCTGGCCGTTGGACTGGAGGCGCACGGTGTTGGTGGCGCCGGCGTTGAGGCCAACGTTCACGTCGAGCGTGGTCCAGTTGGTCCACCCGCCCGTGGAAGGGAAGGTAATCGACTGGCTGATGCCGTTGACGGTGAGCTGGCCCGTGCGACTGGTGCCGCTGCCGTTGGCGAAGCGGAACCTCAAGGTGCGCGGGGTGGCGCCGCCACCGGCGCCGTTGACGCGGGTCCACTCGACATAGCCGCCGGTGGTGTTGAAATCGGCGAACCCGCTGCCCGTGTAGCCAGCTCGGTTGTCGGTGATGGAGGTGCCACCGCCGACGGTGGTGTTGATCTCGGATTGGAGCACGAGGGGCACGTAGCTGATGTTCGGTGTAGAGGGCGTGCTCATGCCATTGCCAAGGAAGTAGTCGGGCTGGTGGGACTGCATGTAGCCCTTGACTGTCATTGCCATGCGATAGGCGGGATTGTGCGCCAGGGTGTAGAGGCGGGTCGAGGTGGGCGTCTTGGTGTGGCAGATGATGAGCTGCGTGCCGTCGGCGTTGGTGGAGATGATCTCCTCGCGCCAGTCGCCGATGATGTCGCCGTAGAAGAAGGGCGCGCCGCGGTCGCCGGTGCGGCCGCCGACGCCGCTACTGGTGCTGCTGCCGACGGTGAAGAGGCGGCTGAGCCCGCTGTTCGCGGCATCCCATTTCTCCACTTTTCCGTCGTTGAGCGTCTCGCTCAGCACGTCGCCGTCCCACCAGATGCGGAAGTTCGGGTAGGGCGTGGTGGAGTTCACGACCGCGCCGGTGTCGATGCGGTGGTAGCCGTGGAAGGACCAGTATTCCATTCCGGGAGTGGAGGGGTCGATGTCGCCGACGACACCGCGGGCGGTGTCCTCGACAGCCTCGCCATAGTGGGGGCGGATCGTGGCGCCGGTGGCGGCGTCATAGACCAGGTAGAGCAGCTTGTTCGGGTTGTCTTGCTGGATCGCGAAGCCTTCGAGGCCCGGGCGAGAAGGGTTCAGATCACCGATATGGAATCGGTCGCCGTGGACGACGTTGGGGTTGTCGAGGCCGACCTTGTAGCGCAAGGTGCCGTCGCCGTTGAGCACGTAGCCGCCATCGCAGACCTCGTCGGTGCCGTTGCGATCCACGTCGAAGATGCGGAACTGGTGGAAATCGGAGAGCGCGCCCGTGCGCAGCCACTTCCACTTCTGGGTCAGGCTGTTGTTGGCGGCGAAGTCGTAGGCGAGGACCATCAGGTTGAAGCCGCCGGAACCGACGCGGTTCTTGAGCTTGGCGACGATGCTCGGTGTGGTGCCGTTGAGGTAGCCGATGCCGAGGTGGGCGGCCATGGGACCGTCGGCGATGTAGTCCTTCGGGATGACGGCGCGAGCGCGCTCGGCGCCGGTGAGGCCGTTGATGACGGAGATGGCCTGTGCGTTGGTGCCGAGGCCGGAGAGGGTGGTGCCGTTGCCAAAGACGACGCCGTCGGCGGAGCGAAGGATGACCTCGGCGCGACCATCGCCGTCGAGGTCGTAGACCGTCACGCCGTCCCAGTGGCCGACGTCGACCACGGAAGGACCTGGCTCGATGTTGTCGCGGTCGAGGCTGCCAGGGCCGAGATCGATGACCCAGAGCGGGGTGCCGGTGCGGGTGTAGGCCTCGAGCTTCTGGGTGTCAGTGGCGAGGCTGGGCCGGCGGTCGAGGACGTAATCATACTCGCCGTCACCGTCGAGGTCTCCCACCCAGACAAAGCCGACGCTGTGGTTGGGCAGGCTGCGGATGGGGATGCGATAGGCCATCTCCAACGAGCCGTTGGCGGGGAGGGTGTAGGGGATGCTCGGGGCCTGCTCGACGCCGCCGACGACGGGCCGGACGTAGTAGGTGTAGGCGCTGGCCGTGGGAGCCGAGGTGTCGGTGTAGTTGCTGACCGTCAGCGGCGTCGAATTCACCTTCACCGCCGCGCCGCCATTGGTGGAGCGGTAGAGATTGTAGGTGGTGGACGCCGTGTCGAGGCCGAGGACGCGCCAGCTCACCCAGGTGGCGGTGGCGCTGTGACGGAGGGCGACGACGCCCCGGTCCAGTTTCTCCATCTTGCGCTGGGCATGGGAAGCCACGGGCATGAGGGTCAGTGCTGCGAGGCAGACCAGCAGTTTCTTGGGGCTCATGTGGGGGCGGGGGAAAAGAGGGGCGGGGCAAAACAGTCGCTCACCGAGGCAAGTCGCTCAACGGGGCGTGGGCTGTTGGGGGCCTGATTGCGGCAAGAATCTCCCCGCGAGCGACTTGACCCGACAGTACGATATATTTGAAAAAGCTGCAAAGGCAGTAAGTGAGTATCCGGCTACATCCAACCCGAGGACAAGGACTCGGGCTTCGTAACCCCTGTACAACCATGAATATCCATCTGCATTCACGGCTCCGTTGGGAGGCGCTCAGGAGAAGAGCCATCGGCTTGATGCTCTGCTGCGCCGTGTCGGGATGCATGACGGCCCGAAGCCCTGTCCGTTACGTTCCAGCTGAAGAGGCCGCCTGGTTCAAGTTCGGAAAGGATTTGCCCGCGGAGGGTAGGGTCGAGCTCTCCGGCACCCGGGTCATGGCCATGCAACTCGCCATGGAACGTTTCCTCCCGTGGGATGTGCGCCCCTCCGTACGGAGCAGCCCGGAGCGACATCTGCATCCTCCAGCGCCAGTCCTGGGACGTGGAGACGGCTCCAGGAAGAGAAGGCACCACGCTGGTCCGCTTCTCCCTCGCCCCTGGAGCCTGTTATCGGTGGGGTCCGCCCCTGGACATGGAATCCACCTACGAAGTGGACGTGCGGAACGGGCGACTGATGGAGGGGAACCCGATGAAGCCCCCGCCCGAGCTTCCCAGGGAAGGGAGGCTCCGCCTCGAAGGCAACGTCGCCGCGGCGATACAGCTCGCCCTGGAAGACTTCCTTCCGGGCAAGGCCCTGCCTCCCGAGGGCACCCGTCCAGAAGAGGCCTGTCTCTACCGGACCGACTCCTACGACGTCACGGCGGCTCCGGAGCCCACGGGAGTCGTTCAGGTCCGATTCACTGTCGATGAACAGGCCTGTCCGACGAATGCGCTGTGGGGCTCCTCTGGAGCCCTGGCCCGCATGGACAGAACCGCTCATGCCGTGGACATCCGCACGATGCGCATTCTCGCCGTCGGCAATCACGCGCACCTGAGACACACCGCACAGGCTCCCGCCGAGGAGAAACCACAGGAGGGTGTCAAAGAATTCGAGTGATAGCGCCTGCCGCGTGGAGGCCTGCCCCAACGGTCACGCGCTGCGCTTGAGCTGCCCCGGCGCTTCGCCCGTGTCCCTCGTCCACGGGCGAAGCCACGGCGCTTACCCGGCGTGGACGTGCACGATGTCGAAGCTGCCCGTGAGCCCGCCCCAGGTGCGCAGGCCCATGCGGCCGGAAGCGAACTGCGCATCGCGGCCCGCGCCCAGCGTCTGCCACGTGCCGCCGGGCTGCCACACCCCCATGGTCAGCGTGTCGCCCTGCACCGAGAAGCGGATGTTCATGTACTTGCCCGCGCCGGACGGCCAGGTGTAGGGGCCGCTGGCCAGGAGCGTCCACGTGCCCCCGTCGTTCTTCGACACCGCCCACTCGTAGCCGGCGCTCGTGCGCTTGAACTCCGCCTGGTAGTAGTGGCTCGCGTCCTGGGCGCGGGCGATCAGCGCGATGCCGGCGTTGAGCGGCGCGCCATTGGCGAGCACCGAGGCGTCCATCGTGTACGCTCGCCAGCCGGCATTGCCCGCCAGCGCGAGGTTCTCTCCTGTCCCGGTCGCGCAGTACTCGTAGGACACCGGGCGGCAGAGCGACCAGATGCCCTGCTGCGGCGACCACTGGCTGGCCGTGTTGCCCTCGAAGTCGTCGGTGAAGAGCTGGGGCTGCCAGGCCGGCTCCATCCGCCAGAGGTGATCCTGCGTCCCGTTGTCGCTGTACTGCACCACGTTGGCGCTGTCCGACCTGGACATGCCGTCGACGCCGAGGACGAGCCCGCTGTTGCGGTTGACGATCTTGAACTGGCCACTGCCCGCGTCGATGAACCGCCAGTGCTGGTCGCTCGTGCCGCTGTCCGGGGACTGCTGGATCTGCGCGCTCAGGGCCTTGGAGGCGTTGCGCACGGCCAGCACGAGGCCGCTGTTGAGGTTGACGACCTTGAACCAGCCGCCGCCCGCGTCCACCAACTCCCACTGGTGGTCCAGCGTCCCGTTGTCGGCGTACTGCTGCACGTTGGCGCTCGGATCCTGCGAGGCGGCGGCCACGGCCATCAGCTTGTCGCTGTTGACGTTCTGCAGGAGGAAGACCGGGGCCGACCAGGCCTCGAACTCGCTGAGTCCCCAGCCGGTGCCGCCACCGGCGTTGGGCGCGACCACGCGCAGCTGGGTCGTGGTCAGCGGCGGGAAGGTGATCTGGTTGACCGTGGTGGCCGTGGGCGCCGCGGGTGTCCGCGTCTGGCCAGGCACGCTCACCCAGGCGCTGCCCGTCCAGTACTGCAAGTCATAGCTCTTGGGCGTGCGCACGCCCCCGCCGTCGTCATAGAAGTACAGCCGCACGTCCGAGGTCGTGACGGGGTGCTGGAACTTCACGCCGAAGAAGTCACTGGCCTGGGTGGTCGCGTACGTGGTCCAGCGGGTGTTCTGGGGAATGCCATTGCGGAAGACGAGGCCGTCGATCGCGTTCCAGGCGTTGTCCCCGGCGCCACCGAACGTGTACGACGCGAAGGGCTGGGCCTTGTTCGCGATGCGCTGGCCATTGGCGGCGAAGTTGACCTTGCCGCCGCCATTGGACTGCACGAGCGGGGCGCCCACGTTGATCGTGACGGCGCCCAGGCCCGTCTGGCTGGCGGCCTTCACTCCGTCGACGTAGAGGTGCAGGCCCACGCCCTGGCCGTACCGGGTGCCGAGCCGGTCCCACAGCACGGTGACGTTGTGGCCGTGGTACGGGAGGTTCTCCAGCGCGAAGTAGTCCCACGACGCCGGGGCGAGCGGCCGGATCGTCAGCGTATTGCCGGCCTGGCCGCGCACGCCGATGAGTCCGGAGATGACGTTGTCGTTGTAGGTGGAGTGGTTGTAGTCCTCGCTGTGGCCGCCCCCGTCGTAGATCCACTTGTCGGTGTCGGCGTCATGAGCCTCGGCGATGTAGGGGACGCCGTTCTTGTACTGCGTCGCCGCGTAGCCGCGCAGCAAGCTCACGTAGTGGGCCGGGGTGATGGTCGTCTGCGCGGGGTAGTCGATGAGCAGGTTGGCCAGACCCGTCAGGGTCTGCGAGGTCTCGTAGGGCCAGGACGGTCCGGTCCAGCGGCAGCAGCCCTTGGAGGCTTCGTGGTTGAACCACTTGCTGCGCCGCTCGACCGTGGTGGGCCCGTAGGGCGCGGCGAAGCCCTGGGGATCCAGCAGCTGCGCGAACGCGGCGGAGTCCGAGGCCTGCGGCAGGTGGAACATCCAAGGCACGAAGCCGTGCTCCTCGCGAGTGCCGAGCAGGGCGTTGCCCGGGTTGTTGTCGCGGTGCATGTGGAAGAAGAAGGAGCGGTTCGGGTCCCACAACCGGGCCCGGGTCGCGGTCTGCAGCGCGCTCGCCCGGTTGTTGTATTCCGTCGCGGTCGCGGAGTCGCCCGCCAGGGTGGCGAGCTGGGCGATGGCGCGGGCATCCCCATACTGGTAGGCGTTGATGGTGGGCCGGTAGCCCGGTCCGCCGTGGTACGGGTCCGGGGACTCGTAGGACGCGGGGGTCAGCTCGGTGGCGTCCCAGACGGGCACCTGCCAGTAGAGGCCGAGCGAGGAGTTGAATTGGTTGTCCCAGCCCCGGTACTGCTTGATGAGGTTGGGCAGCTGGCCGATGGCGAACGCCTTGTCCCCGGTGACGAGGTAGTGCTGCCACACGGAGCTGGCGGCCCAGAAGCTGTACTCGTGGGCCCAGTCGGACGTGTTGGGGTTCACCGACTCGACCATGGGCTTGGGGAACTGTCCGGGCCCCGCCAGCCAGTAGTTGATGACGTCCTTCACGTACTGCTGATCACGCAGCCAGCGGCCCTCGTTGATGTGGTGGCCGGCCGCCGCGACGATGCCGCCGTACGGCGCTCCGTAGAAGACCGGGGTGAGGAACTCGTTGGACAGGTAGCCGTACTCCGCCCCGGTGTAGACCAGGTGCTCCTTGTAGGTCTGCCAGCGGTAGTAATAGACGGCCTGGAGCTGCGCGTCCGGCACCTCGAGGAAGGGAATGTTCGCCTCGAACCACGGCTTGTCGTTGATGCCGCCGAGCAGAGCGGTGTGGTTGAGGAAGGACGTGCCGGCCGTCGGGTTGCGGGCGTAGACGGTAGGCGCGTTGATCGCCCAGGCGGTGCCCGCCGCCACTCCGGCGGTCGCGGTGAGCAGGAGGGTGGTGGCGGCGCGGACGGCTCGCCGAGAGGGACGACCGGGGCTCGACCGGGGGGAGGGCATCGGGCACTCCTTCGTGGGGTAGGACGTGGGGCGCGGATGCTCCTCCTGTTCTTCCAGTGAAGTCAAGCTTTCCTTGGATTGGCCGCGACTTCCGCTCGAGCAGGGCGAGCCGCGGCCCGAGCCATCCGTCAGGGCGTTTGAAACGTCCATTGTTGATTCGTGCCGCCGGTCCACTGCCACTGTTGGACATTTGCTCCGTTGGCCGTGGAGTTGCCTGACACCTCCAAGGCCGACCCACTGCTGCTCAAGGGGGTGAGGCGATAGTAGCCGTCACTGGTGGCTGTGATTGTCCAGTGCTGATTCGCGGCGCCCGTGTAGGTGCGAATGTCGACGTTCGTTCCGTTGGCCGTCGAGGTGCTGGTGACCTGCAATGCCTTGCCGCTTTCCACGCCGGTGATCCGATACACGTCGTCGCCCAGATGGGTCAGCGTCCAACGCTGATTGTTCGCTCCGCCATAGGACCACTGCAGCACGTTGGTGTTGTCCGCCGTCCCATGCCCCGCGACATCGAGCGCCTTGTCGGGGCTGTCGCGCGGCGTGATGCGGTAGGTTCCGTTCTCGATGACTTCATCGCCGCCGCCGCCAGGGTTGCTCAGGAACTGTGTCAGCGGCGCATACCAATTGTTCGCGAGCTTGACGATGCCCGCGTCGTTGGGGTGCACGCCATCGCCCGTATCCGTGGCCGGGTTGAAACCAGTCCATTGATCCACGACGACGATCGGCGAAGCCGTCGTGCTCTTGCTCGCCGCCCAGCCGGGAATCGCGGCGTTGAACTCGAGGGTTCGCCGCGGACAGTCCGCGCAGCTCCCGGGCGCCACGGGAATGATCTGCGCCACCAGGATTTTCATGTTGGGATTGTTCGCACGCATCTGATCCACGAGCTTGCTGAAGGCAGCCAGAATCTGGCCAGGTGTCCGCGCGCTCCAGACATCGTTGGTGCCGAAATGCATGAGCACGATGTCCGGACTCGTCGCGCTCAACCAGCCGGGGAGAAGATTTTGATCCGCCACGTTGGTGGCCAGATATCCACCATGGCCTTCGTTGTCGCCGTCGTAGGCGACACCGCAACCCTGGGGCGGCAGCGTGCCGACGAAGTCGATATTCGTGAAGCCGGTGCTTTGCAGTTGGTTCCACAGTAGCGCGCGCCAACACCCCGGCGATCCGGTAATCGAATCGCCGAGAGGCATGATGCGTGTCTGTGCGATTGCCGGTCGTGGGCAGGCAAACAGCACGAAAAGCAGAACGGCCAGGAGGCCTGGCAAGCGCAGCGCGAGAGTCCGGTGCATGACACTTCCTTGTGTATGATGCGGAGCTTCTATTGATGCGCGAGCGGGCGTGCACGCCCGTGCGGAGGGACGATAGTGCATGACTCGAAGAGGTCTGTCAAAACGGTTTTTCGTGACAGAGTTCCTCGATCCGATGTGCTTTGAAAAAGCGCACTGCTGCTGTCAATCATTTGCCTCGCGTGAAGCATTCTGTCGTTTGTGTCTGGCTTGTGGAGTGTATGTGTCTGTCCGTCATGCACAGATCAGAAGTTCTCCGCCGATACGTGCCTCGTGCGTCACCAGCTCCACGGCCCTGTCGTGAGGGGACAGCTCCTCGGCGACGAGCCATGCCTGGACGCGGTCACCGTCCCATCCGGCGTCGACGAACGGCGGCCGGGAGGACCGCCGCGCGCCTTCTGCCCACGGCCGTGCACGGTTGCAGCGCCCCTCGAAAAAAACACCTATACTGGGCGTCCTCTTCACGTTCACTCGCCTCCGGGGGAGAGCCGATGACGTCCGAGTCACCCAACGAGTTGTACTTCGCCTCACTGCGCAGGCTCTTCGAGCGCACGCCCGCGCTGAGCTTCGTGAAGCAGACCCTCGAGGAGCTGACACCGGGGCGGGCGCGGCTCGCGCTCGAGCCGGATGACCGTCACAACAACGGCGCGGGCTGCATCCACGGAGGCCTCATCGCGACCGTGCTCGACAGCGTGGGCTGGTTCGCCTGTGCCACCCGGAGCGAGGGCTATTGGCTCGTCACGGCGGAGTTCAAGGTGAACTTCCTGGAGGTCGCCGCTCGTGAGCGGGTGATCACCACGGGTGAGCTGCTCAAGAAAGGCAGTGAGCTGTTCCACGCCCGGATGGATGCGCGGACCGAGCGCGGCCGGCACGTGGCGACCGCCCTGGGCACCTACACCCTGCTGCCGCGGAAGTTCCGGCCATGAGCGCGAGCGGACAGGTGCTGTTCATCGAGGGCCCGGGCCCTCGCCTCGCCTGTGAGGTGCTGGGAGCGGGACCGGGCGCGCCGACGCTCCTGTTCGCTCACGGCAACAGCAGTCACCGCGGCGTGTGGCGGCCGGTCGCGCGGCTGCTCCTGCGTGAGTTGGACGTGCGCGCCGTGCTCCTGGACATGCGCGGGCACGGGGACAGCGAGCATGTCCATCCGCCCGCCTACAACCCGGCCGATCACGCCACGGACCTGGAGCGTGTCGCGCGCCACCTCGCGCCGTCACGCCTGGCGGTCATCGGGCACTCGGCGGGCGCTCTCGCCGTCACGGCCTTCGCGGCACGCTGTGCGCGCGGGGAGGCGGACTGCCCGCGCCCCTCGGCGCTCGCCTGGGTCGACATCGATCCGCGAGTGCCCTCCTGGCAGGTGGAGTTCTTCCACGCGCGGGCCGACAGCATCCGGCGGAGCCACGCGGACGCGGACACGGCGATCCGCCAGCTCATCCGTGGCATCCAGAAGACGAGCGTGGGCGTGACCGAGGCGGCCCTGTGGGACTTCATCGCCACGGGCCTGAAGCAGACGTCCGAGGGCTTCTCGGTCAAGTTCGATTCCCAGACCTATGCCACGTGGAGCCCGGGGGATCTCCGTCCGCTCCTTCCGCTCGTGGACATCCCGGCGCTGCTCATCCGCGCGGCGGACAGCATCGTCACCAGCGAGCAGGGCATGGCCGAACTCCAGGCGGGCTTTCCGCGCTCCACCCGGGTGGACATTCCGGGCGGAACCCACTTCGTCCCGCTCGACCACCCCGAGGAGCTGGCGCGGGCCCTGGCCGGGTTCCTCCACCAGGAGTGGTTGTCCCGGGGGTGATGGCTCAGAGGCGCAGCTGGAACAGCAGGGACGCATCCCCCGGGCCCTGGCTCCTGCGCTTCATGACGTGGCGCTGCAACTTGCCGCTCGTCGTCCGGGCGATGGAACTCTTCTTCACGAGCAGCACCTCGAGGCTCGCGAGGCCCACCTTGCGGCGGACCACCTTGCCGATCTCCCGGGCCAGGCCCTCGAGCTCGGTGGGCTCCCGCAGCCCCGTCTCGGCCAGGCAGATGATGCGCTCCTCGCCCAGGGGCCCGCCCACGAAGGCGACACAGCCTCCCCGGTGGACGCCCTCCAGGGGACGGACCACGGCCTCGATGTCCTCGGGGTAGTAGCTCTCTCCCGCCTGTTTGAGCACGTCCTTCGCCCTGCCAACCACGTAGAGGCGGCCGTCCTTCTGGTAGCCGAGGTCTCCCGTGCGCAGCCATCCCTCCTGGAAGATCTCCGCCGTGAGCCTCGGGTTGCGGTAGTAGCCCCGCATGACGGCCGGTCCGAGGAGCTGGATCTCTCCCACCCGGTCCTCGCCCTGCACCGCTCCGTCCTCTCCCACGATGCGCAGCTGGAGGCCCTCCACGGGCCGGCCCAGGGCCACCACGCCCCGGCTCCCCGGCGCCGAGCGCTCCACCCGCCGCACCTCCCGGTCATTGCCCAGGGCCGCGCGATCGACCCAGTCCACGTGCACCGGCTCACCCACCGCGGGGAAGGTCGCGGCGAGCACCGCCTCCGCCAGCCCATAGACGGGGTAGAGCGCCTCGGACCGCAGTCCGGCGGGGGCGAACTTGTCGGCGAAGGCCTCCATCAGCCGCGCGTCCACGGCCTCCGCGCCGTTGACGGCCAGGCGCACCGAGGACAAGTCGAGCGCCGCGACCTCTCCGGGCTCCACGCCGTCACACAGCCATGCATAGGAGAAGTTCGGTCCGGTGTAGATGGTGGCCTTCACCTTGGAGAAGTAGGCCAGCCAGCCCGAGGGATCCTTGATGAAGGAGTAGGGCGACCAGATGTGCGCCTGACAGCCATTGAAGAGGCTCGTGAGCAGGATGCCCACCAGCCCCATGTCGTGGAAGTGGGGCAGCCAGCCACAGAACACGTCCTCGGAGTTGAACCCTCCACTCGCCACGATGGAGCGCAGCCCCGCGAGGGCATTGGCGTGGGTGATGGCGACGCCCTTGGGCGCGGCGGTGCTTCCGGAGGTGTATTGGATGAACGCCAGCTCCTGCGGCTCCGGCTCGAGGGGCTCCGGGCCCTCGCCCGCGCCACCTTCCGCGACGAGCTCCTCGCTGGACAGCAGGAGCAACCCCTCGGGTGGCTGCCCCGCGCCGAGTAGCTCCATCAGCGACGTCTCGACACACAGCCACTGGATGTCCCCATCCTTCAGGATGGGCGCGAGGTGCTCGAAGTAGCCCGAGAGATCCCTGCCGCCCGTCAGGGCCAGGGGAACCGGGACGCCTCCCGCACGCTGGACGCCGAAGAAGGACAGCAGGAACTGGGGGCCCGTCTTGAGCAGCAGGCCCACGGGCTGCCCGCGCTGGAGCCCCCGCGCTCGCAGCCGCCGCGCCACGACCTCGCTGCGCGTGTCCAGCGCCTCGTAGCTCAGGAAGGCGTGTTGCGCGGGATACGCATAGCCCCGCGTGGGAAACGCGCTCCGGGTCCAGCGCAGTGCTTCCACCAGCGTCGAGATGTGCTCAGGTGTCATGGCCCGCTCCTAGGTGGCGCGGACCGCTCGCACCCAATCCGCCAGTTTCTGGGATGCACTGGATGCGTCCGCGGCCCTCTGCACGACGCGCAGCAACTCCGCGTAGGCGACGGTGTGATCATAGCCGCCCGCCGCGTCACTGACTTCCAACGACCACCGCCAGTAATTGTCGAGCTGCTCGGCCAGCGGCATCTTGAAGGACTGGAGCGCCTCCTGGATCGCCGGGAGGATGTCCTGTCCCAGCTCCTCGATGTAGGCCTCGAGGATGCTCGCGTAGAAGGCGAAGTGCCGGGCCTCGTCCTTCTGGATCCGGTTGAGGAGCACCTTGAGCACGGGCTCGTCCACTGACCGGCCCAGCATCTGGTAGTAGAGCTGGGTGGCCTTCTCCTGGATGACGGTGTACGTGAAGATCTGGACGGGAAGCTCACGCGGGAAGTGCCATGTCTTGCGGCCTTGCTGGCACAGCTCGGCGTGAAGGGCTTCCTCGCTCTGGATGCCGGCGCGCACCTGGTAGCGGCCAAAGAGATCCGCGTGCCGGTCCTCCTCCTGGGCCCAGCGCATGAAGAACCGGAAGAGCTCCCGGTTGTGCATGAACTGGCTGGGAGAGACCGAGTCATCGGTGGGAAAGTGTTTCAGCACGTCCTGGATGTAGCCCGGGACGTGATCCTCGATGAGGGTGACGAAGCGGATGGCCGAGCCCTGGGCCTCGGTGAGGCGGTCCGCCTGGAGTTGCTCCCAGGGGATGTCCACCGCTCCCCAGGGTCTGGTCTCCCACCGATCGATGTAGTCGGTGACGAGCCGGCGCATGCGCTGTGGCTGGATGTGCGTCTTGTTCATAGGCCCCCCCGGGACGCCGCTAGCGGCGCTTCGATGCGACCAGCGCGTATTGCTTGCTGGTGTAACCCCAACCCGCGTTCGAGATCTCGAAGTACTTGAGCAGCCGCTCGGACAGGTTCGGCTCGATGGCGTCGAGTGCCTGGCTGTTGCGCCGCGCGTTCTCGCTCCACAAGTCAATCGTCCGGGAGTACTCCGCGGTGAGATCCACCAGCCCGCGCAGCGAGAAGCCCGCGTCCTCGAAGTATCGCACGTAGTCCGAGACGGGGAGCAGCTCCGCCCAGCCGAAGGTGTCCTGGAGCACGAACTTCGTGCCGGGCCGGGACTCGAACTCCCGCCGCTTCGCCGCGTTGCCGAAGCAGGTCTCGGAAAGATAGACGTTGCCGGTGGGCTTGAGCAGCGACCAGGCCTTGGCGATCGTCCCCGGCTTGTCCTGGAAGTGGGTGATGGAGCCAACGAAGCTCATGCCCTGGAAGGCGCCCGGGGGAAGTGAGACCTCGTGGAAGTGGCCGACCTCGACTCGTACCTTCCCGGCGACGCCGAGATGCTCCGCGCGCGTGCGGATGTAGTCGGCCTGGCGCGGAGCGGGCGTCACGCCCACCACCTCGCAGCCATACTCCCGCGCCAGGAAGCAGACGAGACTGCCCCAGCCACACCCCACGTCGAGCACGCGCTCTCCGCCCTGGAGTCCGAGCTGCCGGGCAATGAAGTGCATCTTCTTGTGCTGCGCCGTCTCGAGATCCTCGTTGCCCTCTGGAAACAAGCCCGGGCTGTACTTCATCGAGGGATCCAGGAAGAGCTGGAAGAGACGTGGATCCTGATCGTAGTGCGTGTTGGTGACCCCGTGAGACCAACCTTCCCCCGCCCGAGGCGTCTCATGCTGGTCGGTGGTGTTCACAGCGCTTGCCGCTCCTCGACCAGCTTCGACACCGCGCCCGCCAGTTCCTCGATGGTGTTCACCCGGAACACGACCTGATCATCCAGCCGGACGTCGAACTTCTTCTCCAGGCTGGCGACGATGCGGAGGATCTTGATCGACTCGACTCCAGGCAGATCCCGAAGATTGGTGGACGACTCGATTTCGCCCTCGGGCAGATTGAGCGTGCTACGCACGATCTTCTTGATGGCGTCTTCGATACCCGGCTGGATCATGGGTGGAAAAGGTATGGAAATAAATACCGCCATGTCAAGCTATACACGTTTTGCAGATTAGTGCTCACCCGCGAGGAGGAGGTGTATGTCAGCCACCTCACAGGGATGGTCCCAGCGGATTTCCGCTCGTATTGGAGTTGGGAATGGCATTGGACTCCAGTACGATACAGCGGGGCTTGTCGACCGTGAGCTATCGGAGCAGCGCCACGGCCAGCGGGAAGACGGTCTTCATGGGAGACATTGGCCGGGTGAGCGGAGTGCCTCAGCCGGGGTGGGCGGAGAACCATTGGAACAACGAGAGCGGGGGACCACTCAGCCGCTCCAGGGTGGCCTCCACGGCGTCGTGGTTGCCCCAGAGGATGTCCCCCTCTCCGTGCTGCTCGAGCAGCGCCTGGATGAAGTGGCACCAGGTGCCCACGCCCCGGCTGACGTAGAAGCCATACGTGCGGCAGGCCAGGGGCCGGTGTGTGTACACCCGGCACCCTCCGGACTCGCGATCCAGGAAGGGACAGGTATAGGGCCGCCGCGTGCCCTCCAGCTCGGCCACCCGCGTGCGGATCTCCTCCCGCGCGGCGGGGGCCAGGGCCTGGAAGGCCTCCCAGAGGTAGGTCCATTCCCATTCGGAGACGGTCAGCGGCTCCGCCAGGTGGCGGCAGCAGTGATCGCACCCCTTGCGGCAGGGCCACCCGTCATGGCCCTCGGAGATGGAGGAGGCCCGCGCGTCGACACGCCGGTAGACGTCCTCCAGGGTGGCTCGTTGTTCCTCGGTGAGTGGCTTCATGGACCGCGCATCATGCCCCACGCCAGGACATCGCCGTCAGGGCTCGCCGCGCGCCATGCGGACAGGAATGTCGCGTGTCAGAAGCGGCCCGCCAGTCCGAGCATTCCCCCCCGCGTGTCGAGGGACAGGAGCGGTTGGACGCTCGGGCGCGCGGCGGACAATTCGTAGCCCAGGGAGGCGCCCACCATGGCGAGCAGGGGAATGGCGATGAGGGATTCGCCTCGACCGGTCTGGGCGATGAGGACTCGCGAGCCGAGGTACCCCGCCGCGAGCCCCAGGCCTCCGCCCAGGAGCGAGGCCCACAGGCGGCCATCTCCCCCCACAACCTCTCCGCCCCACCAGACGCCCACGGGATAGCCCACCGCCATGCCCGCCATGGCGCCGAAGAGGAGCGCGTAGAAACAACCGCCTTCCGTGGCGTACAGGACGCCCGTGGCCTGGCACAGCCCGAATCCCCCGATTCCCGCCACGAGCCCTCCCGCCGCGGCCGTCGCCACACCCGCTCCTACCTCCGCGAGCAGACGAAGCCCCAGGGGCGCCCGGCCTGGCGTGAACACCCAGCCGGTCGACTCCTCCATCGAGGGCGCGTGCTCATCGCCCTCCAGGGTGAGGCTCCTTTCGGTGGGGGAGGGCGCCTCGGCGGCCAGGGGCGCATCCCCGGCGGCGAGGCCCGCTCGGGGCGCGAGCAGCAGGAGAAACAGCAGCAGGGCGGACATCGGGACACGGGAAGAGAGAAGGGTCATGGTGCGCGCTCTTTGCAACGCCTGGACCAGGGCCCGGCTCCGGGGTCAGCCCTCGCGCGGCAGGCGCACGGCGAAGAGGGTGCCCTCGCGCGCGGTGGAGTTCACCTGGATGCTGCCCGCGTGCGCGCGCACGATTTGATCCACGATGTACAGGCCCAGGCCCACGCTGCGGCTCGTCTTGTCGGGGCCCCCCACGGCGCGTTGCAGGGGTTGAAAAAGCCGGGGCAGCGCCTCGGCGGAGATGGGCTCCCCCAGGTTGTGCACCTCCAGCCGGACGTCCTCGGGCCCGCCCTGGTTGCGCACCGTCACGACGCTGTTCGCGGGGCTGTACTTGAGCGCGTTGCCCACCAGGTTGCCCACCAGTTGCGCGAGCCGGTCCCCGTCCCACTCCCCCTGGCCATCTCCCCGTGTCTCCAGTCGCAGCTCCCGCTCGGGGTGCGTCGCCTGCAACTCCTCCACCGCCGCGCGCACCACCTCGTGCACGTTCACCGGCTCGCGCTCGATCTTCAGTCTTCCGCCCAGGCGCGCCTGAGTGAAGTCCAGCAGGTCGCGCACCATGCGCACGGCGCGCTCGGTGCTCGAGTGCAGCCGTTCGAGGCTCTTGACGGTGCGCGCGTCCAGATCCTCGCGGCGCAGCAGTTGCCGCACGCCCAGGAGGATGGCGCTCAGGGGGTTGCGCAAGTCATGGCTGACGATGCCGATGAGGTGCTGCTCGAAGTCCCGGCGGCCCCGCTCCTCCTCGGCCAGCCGTTGGGCCTCCTGTCGCAGGCGCACCTGCTCCGTCACCTCGAAGTGATGCCAGCTCGGGGAGGGCCTCCAGCGCTTTCATGCCCACCACGTCCCGGCCCACGAGCTGGTGGTAGACGGGATTGGCCGTCTCGAAGACATGGTCGGGGCCGCGCAGGTAGCACACGGCCACGAGCGTCTGCGCGGCGAGCGCGTCCATCATCGCGGCGCGCGCCTGCTCGGACTCCTGGGTGCGCTGGAGCAGGGTCTCCACCTGCTGGCGGGTGAGCACTCCCTCCGTCACCTCCGTGGCGACGGTGATCACGCCCTCGATGTGGCCCCGCTCATCGCGCAGGGCGTCGTAGACGATGTTGAAGTACGCGGTCTCCAGCGCTCCGTCCGTGCCCCGCGCGAGCCGGACCGCCTGCTCCTTGGCCACGAAGGCCACGCCCGTGGTCATCACCTCGTGGATCAGGTCGTCCAACCCCACGCCCTCCAGTTCTGGCAGCGCCTCCAGCAGGGGCTTGCCCACCACCTGCTCGGGGAGGCGCCCGCAGAAGCGGCAGAACTGGGGGTTGGCCAGGTCGATGACCATCTGCTGGCCCCGGATGATGCCAATGGCCACGGGCGCCTGCAGGAAGGCGGCATTGAGGCGGGCGCGCTCTTCCTCTCCCGGGAACCGGTGGCGCCGAGGGTCCCGTCCCTCCTCGCGCCGCGCGCGCTTGCTGGCGGGCGTGCTCCTCCACCGCCTCGGCGGTGGCCGTGGCCACGAAGCAACAGGTCGCTCAGCAGGCCGTACTCGCGCACCAGCTCGCCCAGTGTGAAGCCCACCCGGAAGCGCTGGGCGCCGTGCTCGCGCCCGACGTCTGGGGGGAGCCTCCACCCGGCCGCGCCTCGCGGGGACTCAGCCGCCGCGCAGCTGGCGGATCTTCTCGTAGGCCTCGCGAATCTCCTGGAAGCGGCGCGACGCCTGTTCGACGGCCCCGGGGCCGAGATGGGCGACCCGGTCCGGGTGGTGGATGGCGGCGAGCTGGCGGAAGGCCCGCTTCACGTCCGCGTCGGTCGCCTCGGGGGTGAGGCCCAACCGGGTGTAGTGCGCCTGGGCCTCGCCGAAGTGGCGCGCGGTGACGGAGCGTATCTGCGCCTCGGACAACCCGAGCCCCTGGGCGATCCGGCGCAGTGTCTCCTGCTCGGCGCGGTGCAGCTGGCCATCCACGAGCGCCAGTCCGTACAGGGCGTCGAGCAGCAGCAGCCGCGCCGACATGGTCAGCTCGTCGCGGCACGCGGCGGCGGAATCCTCCAGGGTGGGCGGACGGGCGAGGTGTTCCTTGAGGTAGCGGCGCACGAGCTCGAGCGACTCGGGGCCGTAGCGCAGCTGCTCGGCGAAGTACTCGCGCACCACGCGCACCTCGTCGCGCACCAGGTCGCCATCGGCCCGGGCCACCTCGATGAAGAGGGCGCACAGGTGGCGGGCGAAGTGTTGCTGGGCGGCCAGTTCCCGGGGCTCGGCAGGGGCGGGCGCGCTCGTGCCGGCCGCGCGGGGAGGAGGCTGGAGCAGCCCGTCGAGCTGATGGCCCACCAGGACTCCGGCGAGCACGAGCACGACGACGGGCCAGAGGCCGCCGATCAGCAGCCCCACGCCCAGCCCAAGCATCGCTCCGAGAACTTTTCCAGGTGCCACGCGTGCGTCACTCCCTAGACCGGCGGGAAGTTTCGCATAGAGTCCGCCGCGCTATGGGCCAGTTGATCGACGGAAAAGCGGTGGCGGCGAGGGTGCGCGCCGAGGTGAAGCAGGAAGTGGAGCGGCTCAAGGCCGAGCGCGGCCTGGTGCCGGGGCTGACGGTGGTCCGGGTGGGGGAGGATCCCGCCTCGAAGATCTACGTCACCGGCAAGAAGAAGGCGGCCGAGGAAGTCGGCTTCAACTCGTGGGAGGAGCACCCGGACGCGAGCATCACCGAGGAGGAGTTGCTGTCGGTGGTGGAGCGGCTGAACGAGGACCCCGCGGTCCACGGCATCCTCGTGCAGTTGCCCCTGCCCAAGCACATCGACGCGGAGCGGATCATCTCGGCGGTGCGTCCGGAGAAGGACGTGGACGGCTTCCATCCGATGAACGCGGGCAAGCTGTCGCTCGGCAAGCCGGGGCCGCGGGCGTGCACGCCCTTCGGGGTCATGCGGCTCTTGCGCGAGGTGGGGTGTGACCCCGCCGGCAAGCGCGCCGTGGTGGTGGGGCGCAGCAACATCGTGGGCAAGCCCATGGCGTTGATGCTGTTGCAGGCGGACGCGACGGTGGTCATCTGCCACCGCAAGAGCAACCTGGCCGAGGAGGTGTCACGGGCGGACATCGTCGTGGCGGCGGTGGGCGTGCCCGAGCTCATCAAGGGCGAGTGGATCAAGCCCGGCGCGGTGGTCATCGACGTGGGGATGAACCGGATGCCGGATGGGAAGCTCAAGGGGGACGTGGAGTTCGCGGCCGCCCTGGAGCGCGCCTCGTTCATCACCCCGGTGCCCGGCGGCGTGGGGCCGATGACGATCGCCATGTTGATGCGCAACACCCTGGACGCGGCCAAGGGAGGAGCTTGATGCCGACGCGGCGCGAGCGGCTAGAAGGCGGGCTGTATGGGTTGCTCATCGGGGATGCGCTGGGCGTGCCCTACGAGTTCCATTCTCCGGACCGGATTCCCCCGCCCGCGCTGATCGAATTCACGCCTCCGGCGGACTTCTCCCGGGCGCATGCCCAGGTGCCGCCGGGGACGTGGTCGGATGATGGCTCGCAGGCGTTGTGCCTGCTCGATTCGCTCCTGTCCCGGGGGATGCTGGACCTGGAGGACCTCGGGCGGCGGCTCGTGAACTGGTTCGAGCGGGGCTACCTGGCGGTGGACGGCGAGGTGTTCGACGTGGGCATCCAGACGCGCACGGCCCTGTCGAACCTGCGCGAGGGAGCGCCCGCCCTCAAGGCGGGTCCGGCGGGCGAACGGGACAATGGCAATGGCTCGCTGATGCGGGTGATGCCGCTGGCGCTCTGGCACCGGGGAGATGATCAAGCGCTGGCGCGCGACGCCATGCTCCAGTCCCGGGTGACGCACGGGCACGTGCGCTCGCAGGTGTGCTGCGCGCTCTACTGCCTCTGGGCGCGGCGGACGTTGGAGGGTTCTTCGCGGGCGTGGGCCGATGCGTTGGCCTCCTTCCGGGCGCTGTACCCCGAGGGCCTGGAGCAGCGCACGGAGCTGGAGTCATCGGTGCGGCCGGACGTGCCCTACCGGGGCAAGGGGACGGGGTACGTGGTGGATTGTCTGCTCTCGGCGCGCGATTGCCTGGAAGCGGACTCCTTCGAGCGGGCGGTGAAGGCGGCGATCGCGCTCGGGCATGACACCGACACGACGGCGACGGTGGCGGGAGGCATCGCCGGGCTGCGCGAGGGAATCGACGCCATCCCCAGCCGCTGGCGCAACGCCCTGCGTGGCCAGGAACTGGTGAAGCCCCTGCTCGACAAGCTCCTCGCGTCCGCGGCCTGAGTGCCCGGTCTCCCCACCCCCGTGGGGAAACCTTCCCTCCCGGGATTCAGGGGGCGGGGGTGGTGCTCAGGAAGTTGCGGATGAGCTGGCTGACTTCCTTGGGCTTCTCGAGGGTGGCCCAGTGGGTGGCCTCCGCGAGGCGCTGGATGGAGATCTGCGGCACGAACTCGCGCAGTCCCCGCTGTCCGTCCGGCAGCAGGTAGGTGTCCTGCTCGGCGTGGATGAAGAGCACGGGCTTGTTCACCACGAGCTGGTCCGGCCGCATCCCCTCGGTCAGGTTGCTGCCGCCCACGTGGCCCTGGTGATCCGGCGGGCCCATCTTCGCCGCCCGGTAGTAGTTGAGCGCGCCGGTGATGGCGCCCGGCTGCTTCCAGGCGCTGACCCACTCGGCCATGTCATCCTCGGACAGGATGGCGCCGTGCGCCCGGGCGTCGTTGAGCACGGCCTGCCGGGCCCACGCGTAGTCATCGCCCACGATCTGCCCTTCGGCCTGGGGCGTCTGGAAGACGAGCATGTACTGGGCCGCCAGTTGCTGGCGGGGGTTCTCGCGCAGCTCCCGGTCGAACAGGGCGGGGTGGGTGATGTTGATGGTGACGAGCCGGTGCACGTACTCGGGCAGACGCAGCACGAAGCTCCAGCCCACCAGCGCGCCCCAGTCCTGGGAGACGATGTTCGTCTTCTTGAGGCCCAGGTGCTCCAGCAGGCAGCGCAAGTCCTCGACGAGGTGCCGGATGTGGTAGGCCTCGACCTCCTTGGGCTTGGAGGTCAGGTTGTAGCCACGCATGTCCGGGGCGATGACGAAGTAGTCCTTGCCCAGATCATGAATCTGCTTCTTCCAGACACCCCAGTACTCGGGGAAGCCATGGATGAAGAGGATGGGCTCCCCCGCACCATGCGTGACGTAATGCATGCGGATGCCGTTGATGTCCGCGTAGTGATGATCCATGGACCACTCTCCCCATCGGGTGAATGCCCCGCGAGAATAGGGCGCGGGGCGGGGGAGAGAAAGATCGCTTTCGCGGTGACCGGGAGCACCCGACAAGCGCACTTCAGGTGAAGTGTTTGCGGACTTCCGCGTCGTTGAGCACGAACAGCATCCAGGCGCCCACCGGCACGCCGAAGCAGCACGCGGGGGCGAGCGGCAGCATGACGGTCAGTGAGCCCACCATGCCTATCCCCCATTTCCGCAAATTCACGATGTTGAGCGCGGCCCAGATGGTGATGCCGCGCGCCACGAGCGCTCCCATGATGTTGAAGAGGAATGGCCACAACTGATCCGCGGGCACGGTGAAGTCGCCCACGCCCGAAAGATGCAGCGTCACCATGATGATCCAGAAGAGGATGTCCAGGATTCCCGTACAGAGCAGCAGGAAGGCGGGAGGACGCACCCGGCGCAGCGTGGGCAGGCGGGGATCGTTCAGGGGGACATTGAGACCGGGACCACTCATGTACGGGCCCTCAAGGCGCTCACGATCATCCGCGTGGCGGGTGATTTGTTGAGCGTATAGAAATGGATTCCCGGCACACCCCGCGAGAGCAGTTCCATGCACTGCACCGTGGCGTGCGCCACGCCCAGTTGCACCAGGGCCTCCGGCTGGTCCTTGAGTTGTTCCAGTTGGAGCGCCAAGCGCATGGGGATGGTGGCGCCGCACAGGCGGGTGAAGCGCTGGATCTGCTCGTGGTTGGTGATGGGCATGATGCCCGGGACGATGGGGACGTTGATGCCGACGCGGCGCGCCCGCTCGACGAAGTCGAAGTAGAAGGCGTTGTCGAAGAAGAGCTGGGTGATGACGAAGTCCAGGCCGGCGTCCACCTTGGCCTTGAGGTGCAGGAGATCCTCGTCCCGTGAGCGCGTTTCCACGTGGCCCTCCGGATAACACGCCCCACCCAGGCTGAAATCGAAGTCCTCCTCGCGGATGAAGCGCACGAGATCCGTGGCATGACGGAAGTCCGTGTTCGCGAGGGTGTCGGCAGAGGCGCCCTGGGGCACGTCGCCGCGCAGCACCAGCACGTTGTCGATCTTCGCCGCCTCGAGCCGCCGCAACAGCTCGCGCAGCTCCTCGCGCGTGTGACCCAGGCACGCGAGGTGGGCCATGGCCTCGATGCCCGTGTCGCGCTTGATGCGCGTGACGAGATCCACCGTGCGATCGCGCGTGCTGCCTCCCGCGCCATAGGTGACGGACACGAACCCCGGCTCGAGTGGGGCCAGGTCCTCCAGGGTCTGCAGTAGGTTGGCGGTTCCCGCGTCCGTCTTCGGCGGGAAGAACTCGAAGGAGAAGCAGGGGTTGGACGGGTTCAGTCGATTGCGGATCTTCATGACGCGAACAGTCTAGAACGTCTCCGGTGGCTTCCCGAGAACCTTGATTGAGGGAGGTACGCGGTTATAGTCCGCGCCGTTTTCACCCCCCCTCCCAGGAGAGACGAACATGACCCGGCGAACGCCGCTCAATGACGCCCACCGTGCGCTGGGCGCCCGGATGGTGGACTTCGCCGGCTGGGACATGCCGGTGCAGTACAGCTCCGTCATCGCCGAGCACGAGGCCGTGCGCAACGCGGTGGGCCTCTTCGACGTGTCGCATATGGGGGAGATCGAGTTCCGCGGCCCCGGCGCCCTGGAGACCGCCAACCGGCTCATCACCAACGACCTCTCCAAGTGCGCGGATGGCCAGGCGCTCTACGCCGGGCTGCTCAACGAGCAGGGCGGCTTCGTGGACGACGTGGTGGCCTACCGCTTCTCGCCCGAGCACATCCTCATCGTCGTCAACGCCTCCAACAAGGACAAGGACTTCGCCTGGATGCTCGCGCGCGCCGAGGGCGTCAAGCCGGTGGACCGCAGCGACGACTACGCGCAGATCGCCGTGCAGGGCCCCAAGGCCGCGGCGCTCGTGCAGCGGCTCACCCCGGTGGACCTGACGAAGATCGGCACCTACCGCTTCGCGCAAGGGCCGGTGGCGGGCATTGACTGCATCGTCTCGCGCACCGGCTACACGGGCGAGGACGGCTTCGAGCTGTACTGCGCGCCCGGTGACGCGGAGGCGCTCTGGAAGGCGCTGCTCCAGGAGGGGCAGGCCGACGGAGTGAAGCCCTGTGGCCTGGGCGCCCGCGACAGCCTGCGCACGGAGATGAAGTTCGCCCTCTACGGTAACGACATCGACGACACGCACACCGCGCTGGAGGCCGGGCTCGGGTGGATCTGCAAGCTGGACAAGGCCGGGGGCTTCATCGGCCGCGACGCGCTGGCGAAGCAGAAGGCCGAGGGCCTCGAGCGCAAGCTGGTGGGCTTCGAGGTGACCGGCTCGGGCATCCCCCGGCATGGCTACCCGCTGCTCAAGGACGGTCAGCGGGTGGGCGAGGTGACGAGCGGTACCCAGGGACCGTCGGTGAAGAAGCCCATTGGCATGGGCTACGTCCCCGTGGAGCTGTCCACCGAGGGCTCGACCTTCGACGTGGAAATCCGGGGCCGCGCGGTTCCCGCCGTGGTGGTGAAGACCCCCTTCTGGAAGAAATAGAGGAGCGACGCACATGGCTGGCAACATTCCCCCCGATCTCAAGTACACGCAGGAACACGAGTGGGCCCGGCAGCAGGGCTCCGTGGTGGTGGTGGGCGTCACGGACCACGCCCAGTCGTCCCTGGGTGACGTGGTCTACGTGGAGCTGCCCAAGGTGGGCGCCACCCTCACCGCCGGCAAGCAGTTCGGCGTCATCGAGTCCACCAAGGCCGTCTCCGACCTCTTCGCGCCCCTGACGGGCAAGGTCGTGAAGGTCAACGAGGCGCTGCCCGACAACCCCTCCGCCATCAACACCGACCCCTACGGGGCGGGGTGGATCCTCGAGCTCGAGCCCTCGGACAGCAGCCAACTGGCGGGACTCCTGGATGCCGCCGCGTACGGGAACCTGGTGAAGAATTCCTGATGCCTTTCGGACTGGACCGAACGAGGCCGGATGTTATCCACGGCCTCTCGGCTTCACCCGCACCGCGAGTGCTCGATACCTATGTCCTTGAACTGGAAATACCAGGAGTCTTTCGCCGACCGGCACATCGGTCCGGATGAGAAGGAACTGCAGGGGATGCTGAAGACGATGGGCGTGGGCTCGCTCGACGAGCTCATCGACCAGACCGTCCCCCCAGCCATCCGCTCGAAGGAGCCCCTGTGGGTGGCCGGCGGTTGGTCCGAGACCGAGGCGCTCTCGGCGCTGGAGTCCATCGCGGCGAAGAACCAGCTCTTCCGCTCGTTCATCGGCATGGGCTACCACGACACCCAGACGCCGCTCGTCATCCTGCGCAACATCCTGCAGAACCCGGGCTGGTACACCCAGTACACGCCCTACCAGGCGGAGATCGCCCAGGGCCGGCTGGAGGCGCTGCTCAACTTCCAGACGATGGTGATGGACCTCACGGGCCTGGAGGTCGCCAACGCCTCGCTGCTCGACGAGGGCACGGCCGCCGCCGAGGCCATGGCGCTCGCCGTCGCCCAGTACAAGGGCGAGGGCAAGGGCGTCTTCTTCGTGTCCGAGGCGTGCCACCCGCAGACGCTCGACGTGGTGCGCACGCGCGCCCAGCCGCTGGGCGTGGAAATCGTCGTGGGTGATCACCGCACGGTGGACCTGTCCGCGAAGAAGTACGTGGGCGGGCTCGTGCAGTACCCGGCCACGGATGGCGTCGTGCACGACTACCGCGCCTTCGGCGAGAAGCTGCACGCGGTGGGCGGGCTCTTCATCGTCGCCACGGATCTGCTGGCGCTCACGCTGCTCACGCCCCCGGGCGAGTTCGGCGCGGACGTGGCGGTGGGCAGCGCCCAGCGCTTCGGCGTGCCCATGGGCTACGGCGGTCCGCACGCGGCCTTCTTCGCCACGAAGAACGCCTTCACCCGCATCATGCCGGGCCGCATCATCGGCGTGTCCGAGGACGCCCAGGGCCAGCGCGCCCTGCGCATGGCGCTGCAGACGCGCGAGCAGCACATCCGCCGCGAGAAGGCCACGAGCAACATCTGCACCGCGCAGGTGCTGCTGGCCATCATGGCCGGCATGTACGCGGTGTACCACGGGCCCCGGGGCCTCAAGGCCATCGCCGAGCGCGTGCACGGCCTCACGGTGCTGCTCTCGCGCGGGCTGGCGAAGCTCGGCTACGGCGCCGCCCACGAGCACGTCTTCGACACGCTGCGCGTGGACGCGACGCCCCCGCAGGTGCGCGCCATCCTCTCGGCCGCCGAGGCCAACCGGATGAACTTCCGCCGCATCGACGAGCGCACCATCGGCCTGAGTCTGGACGAGACCACGCGCCCCTCGGACGTGGAGGCCATCCTCTCCGTGTTCGCCGGCGGCAAGGCCCTGGGCTTCTCCCTGGACGAGCTGGGCCAGGGGCTCGACACCCCGCTGCCCGCGAGCCTGCGGCGCTCGAGCGCCTACCTCACGCACCCCGTCTTCAACAGCTACCACTCCGAGACGGAGATGCTGCGCTACATCCGCCGCCTCGAGTCGCGTGACCTGTCGCTCACGCACTCGATGATTCCGCTCGGCTCGTGCACGATGAAGCTCAACGCCACGGCGGAGATGGTGCCGGTGACGTGGCCGCAGTTCGGCAAGCTGCACCCGTTCGCGCCCAGCTCCCAGGCCTCCGGCTACCGGCTCCTGTTCGAGCAGCTCGAGGGGATGCTGGCGGCCGTGACGGGCTTCGCCGGCGTGTCGCTCCAGCCCAACGCGGGCAGCCAGGGCGAGCTCGCGGGCCTGCTCGTGGTGCGCGCCTACCAGCAGCACCGCGGCCAGGGCCACCGCGACGTGTGCCTCATCCCCTCGTCGGCGCACGGCACCAACCCGGCCTCGGCGGTGATGGCGGGCTACAAGGTCGTCGTCGTCAAGTGCGACGAGAGCGGCAACATCGACGTGGCCGACCTGCGCGCCAAGGCGGACGAGCACAAGGCGAACCTGGCTTGCTTGATGGTGACCTACCCGTCCACGCACGGCGTGTTCGAGGAGGACATCAAGGAGATCTGCGCCGTGGTGCACGAGCGCGGCGGGCAGGTGTACATGGACGGGGCGAACCTCAACGCCCAGGTGGGGCTGACGAAGCCGGCGGAGATCGGCGCGGACGTCTGCCACATCAACCTGCACAAGACGTTCTGCATCCCCCACGGCGGTGGCGGCCCCGGCATGGGTCCCATCTGCGTGGCGAGCCACCTGACGCGCTTCCTGCCGGGCCACCCGGTCATCGCCACGGGCGGCAATGATGGCATCGGCGCCATCTCCGCGGCCCCGTGGGGCAGCGCGAGCATCCTCGTCATCTCGTGGATGTACATCGCGATGATGGGCGGGGACGGGCTCACCCGGGCCACCAAGACGGCCATCCTCAACGCCAACTACATCGCCGAGCGGTTGCAGCCTCACTACCCGGTGCTCTACCGCGGCAAGCGCGGCCGCGTGGCGCACGAGTGCATCGTGGATCTGCGCCCGCTCAAGAAGACGTCGGGTGTCGAGGTGGAGGACGTGGCCAAGCGGCTCATGGACTACGGCTTCCACGCGCCCACGGTGTCCTTCCCGGTGTCGGGCACGTTGATGATCGAGCCCACCGAGAGCGAGTCCCAGGCGGAGTTGGATCGGCTGTGTGACGCGCTCATCGCCATCCGGGAGGAGATCCGCGAGATCGAGGACGGCCGGATGCCCCGGGACAACAACGTGCTGAAGAACGCGCCGCACACCGCCCGCGTCATCACCGCGCCCGAGTGGAACCGTCCCTACTCGCGCGAGAAGGCGGCCTTCCCGGCGCCGTGGGTGAAGGATCACAAGTTCTGGCCCTCGGTGGGTCGGCTCAACAACGTGCTCGGCGACCGCAAGCTCGTGTGCTCGTGCCCCCCCATCGAGGACTACCTGCCGCCCGAGCCGTCCAAGGCGGCGTAGTTCCGGCGAGTACGGCCGTTCATCCCAGGGCCTCGGGGGAACCCGGGGCCCTCTTGTTTGGGACGGCGTAGGCGGCGGGGGAGGAGGCGTCCGAGGCCGCCGGCAACATCAGGACGAAGCAGGCCCCGTTGGAGTGGTTCTCCGCGTGGAGCGTGCCCCCGACGCGCGCCACGTAGTCGCGGCACAGGGCGAGCCCCAGTCCCGTCCCTTGGCCCGGGGGCTTGGTGGTGAAGAAGGGCTCGAAGAGGCGGGGCAGCACGTCCGGAGGGATGCCCGGCCCGTTGTCCTCCACACGCAGGCACACGCCTCCCGCCTCCCGGTGCGCGCTCACCTTGATGTGGGGACGGCGCGGGGGCCGGGCCGACTGCGCCGCGTCCGCCGCGTTGATGAGCAGGTTCACCAGCACCTGCACCATGTGCCGCTGCCCCAGCCGGACCGCCGGCAGCTCCGGGGCGAGCGCCAACGAGACCTCGCCGCCCTCGCGCAGGCGCACCGAGGCGAGCCGCTTCGCCTCCTTCAGGGCCTCCTCCAGCACACCCGGTTCCTGTTCCGTCAAGCCGTCCGCGCGCGAGAAGCCCCGCAGATCCGTGACGATCTGCTGGATGCGCATCACTCCCTGCTTCGTCTCGTCGAGCACGTCCCGGAACTCCTCGCGCTCGATCTTCCACGTCTCGTCCGCGGTCTCCCGCTGCAGGTAGCTCAGGTTGGCCTTCACGAAGGCCAGGGGGTTGTTCACCTCGTGCGCCACGCCGGCGGCCAGTTGCCCCACCAGCACGAGCCGCTCCACCTCCGCGCGCTCGAGCGCGGCACGCGCGCGCAGGCGCTCGCTCTCCGCGAGTTGTTCGAGCGCATGGAGCCGCGCCCGGTGTGCTCCGAGCTGCGCCTCCAGCATGTGCCGGTACATGCGCGTGCCCACGAGCGCCAGTCCCAGGAAGGTGCTGTAGCTCGTCACCTGGAGGATCACCCGCGGCAGGGGCACGTCGGCCATGGCGTTCACGATGACGATCGCCACGAGCGACACGCTCCCGCTCAGCAGCGTCGGCAGGCGGCTGTCGGGGGTGAACACCGCCAGGATGAAGGGCAGGGCGGCGTACATGCTGAAGTAGGGACTCTCCGGGCCTCCACTCAGGAGGATGAAGCTCGTGAGGGACACGAACCCGATGACCGAGGCGATCACCCCCGCCCACTTCATCGACAGCCAGCCCGCGCCCACGCAGAGGCCCATCAGCGCGAAGAGCGTGGACCATGTGACCTGCAGGCCCACGAGCAGTCTGGGAAAGGACTGCATCACCACGCAGTGCAACACGAGCCCGAGCGTCAGGCAGCCCGCACCAATGAAGTAGTTTCGGCGCTGCATCCGCAGCAGGGCCTTCAAACCCGAGGAGTCGGCCGTCATCGCGCGCGGATGCTAACCCCCGGGGGATCCCGGTGCCGGGCGAGCCCCCCCGGCGCGCCGCTCTCCTCGCGCGTGTGTACGGAAGTCGACCTTGAGCGGGCGCCTTCGTTACGGCCCTGAACACGTGGTGGGTGTCCGGGCCGCGCGACTCAGGCCGCCACGCTCGTCGCCGGGGCCTTGTCCTCGTCGAGCTGGGGGCCGAGCCACCGCGCCGCCTCGTCGACCGACATCCCCTTGCGGCGCGCGTAGTCCTCGAGCTGATCCCGGCCGATCTTCCCCAGCCCGAAGTACTTCGCCTCGGGGTGGTTGAAGTAGAAGCCGCTGACGCTGCTGGGCGGCGTCATCGCATAGCTCTCCGTCAACGACACTCCCGTCGCCTTCGTGGCCTCGAGCAGCGCGAAGAGCGTGCCCTTCTCCGTGTGCTCCGGACACGCGGGATAGCCGGGCGCCGGACGGATGCCGCGGTACTTCTCGCGGATGAGCTGCTCGTTGGACAGATCCTCGTGCCTGCCGAAGCCACAGAACTCACGGGCGCGCTTGTGCATCAGCTCCGCCATCGCCTCGGCGAGGCGGTCTCCCAGCGCCTGCACCATGATGGCCGAGTAGTCGTCGTGCTTCTGGCGGAAGCGCTCGGCGAAGGACTCCACGCCGTGCCCCGCCGTCACCACGAAGCCCCCGCAGTAGTCGATGCGGCCGCTGTCCCTCGGCGCCACGAAGTCCGCCAGGCACAGGTGGGCCTGCTCCGGCGGCTTCTCGGCCTGCTGCCGCAACATGCGCAGCGTGCCCAGCACCTTCGAGCGCGTCTCATCGGTGTACAGCTCGATGTCATCACCCGCGGAGTTGCAGGGCCAGAAGCCCAGCACCGCCCGCGCCGTGAAGCGCTTCTCCTCGACGATGCGCTTGAGCAGGACCCGCGCGTCGTCGTACAGCTTGCGCGCTTCGGCGCCCACCACGGCGTCCTCGAGGATGCGCGGGAAGGCCCCGTACAGCTCCCAGGCGTTGAAGAAGGGGCCCCAGTCGATGAAGGGCACCACCTCCGCGAGCGGCACGTCGTCGAACACCCGCGTGCCCAGGAACTCGGGCCGGGGGATGTCGACCTGTGCCCAGTCATACGTGGCGCGGCGCCGACGCGCCTCCTCGAGCGTCAGCAGCTTGCGCTGCACCCGGCGGGCGGCGAAGTCCTCGCGGGCCCGGTTCTGCTTCTCGACCACCTCGGCCAGGAAGCCCGGCTTCTGCTCGGGGGACAGCAGCGCGCTCACCACGTTCACCACGCGCGAGGCGTCCAGCACGTGCACCACGCCGGGTGCGTACTCCGGCGCGATCTTCACCGAGGTGTGCGGATGGCTGGTGGTGGCGCCTCCGATGAGCAGCGGGACGTCGAAGCCCAGGCGCTTCGCTTCCTTCGCCGCGTTCACCATCTCGTCGAGCGAGGGCGTGATGAGCCCCGACAGCCCGATGACGTCCACCTTCTCCTGCCGCGCCGTGGTGAGGATCTTCTCGGTGGGCACCATCACGCCCAGGTCGATGACCTCGTAGTTGTTGCAGGCGAGCACCACGCCCACGATGTTCTTGCCGATGTCGTGCACGTCGCCCTTCACCGTGGCGAGCAGCACCTTGCCCTGCGTGCGCGCCTCGCCTCCCGCCTCCACGTGGCGCCGCTTCTCTTCCTCCATGAAGGGCGTCAGCCACGCCACCGCGCGCTTCATCACGCGCGCCGACTTCACCACCTGCGGCAGGAACATCTTGCCCGCGCCGAAGAGGTCTCCCACCACGCGCATGCCGTCCATCAGCGGGCCCTCGATGATGTCCAGCGGGCGCTTGTACTGGAGCCGCGCCTCCTCGGTGTCCGCCTCGATGAAGGCATCGATGCCCTTGACGAGCGCGTGGCTGAGCCGCTCGGCCACCGGGGCGTTGCGCCAGGCGAGGTCTTCCTTCACCTCGAGCTTCGAGTCGCCTCCCTGCCGCGCCTTGAGTTGCTCGGCGTGGGCGATGAGCCGATCCGTCGCGTCCGGGCGGCGGTTGAGCAGCACGTCCTCGACGTACTCGAGCAGCTCCTTGGGAATCTCCTCGTACACGCCGAGCATGCCGGCGTTGACGATGCCCATGTCCATGCCCGCGGCGACGCCGTGGTACAGGAAGGCGGTGTGGATCGCCTCGCGCACCGGGTTGTTGCCCCGGAACGAGAAGGACACGTTGGACACGCCGCCCGACACCTTCGCGTGGGGCAGGGTGGCCTTGATGATGCGCGTGGCCTCGAAGAAGTCCACGGCGTAGTTGTTGTGCTCCTCGATGCCCGTGGCCACGGTGAGGATGTTGGGATCGAAGATGATGTCTTCCGGCGGGAAGCCCACCCGGTCCACCAGCAGCCGGTAGGCGCGCGTGCAGATGCGCACCTTGTCGTCACGCGTGGCCGCCTGCCCCTGCTCGTCGAAGGCCATCACCACCGCGGCGGCGCCATAGCGGCGGATGAGCCGCGCGCGACGCAGGAACTCGGCCTCTCCGTCCTTGAGCGAGATGGAGTTGACGATCCCCTTGCCCTGGATGCACTTGAGGCCGGCCTCCAGCACGCTCCACTTCGACGAGTCGAGCATCAACGGCACGCGCGAGATTTCCGGCTCGGCGGCGATGAGGTTGAGGAACTTCACCATCGTCGCCTCACCGTCGATGAGCGCCTCGTCGACGTTGATGTCGAGGATGTTGGCGCCCGACTCCACCTGCTGCCGGGCGATGGAGAGGCAAGCATCCCAGTCGCCCGCCTTGAGCGCCTTGGCGAACTTGGGAGAGCCGGTGATGTTGGTCCGCTCGCCAATGATTTGAAAACGCGAGGCCTGGTTGGTCACGGCGGTGTCCTCCTTCATTGGACTAGGGGACGACGAGTGGCTCGAGACCGCTGAGCCTCATGGTGTGTGAGGGGACAATCGCGGCGCGAGGCGCGAAGGACGACATGGCGGAGGCGATGGCGGCGATGTGGTCCGGCGTCGAGCCACAACAGCCCCCCACCATGTTCACCCAGCCCTGCTGGGCGAAGTCGCTCAGCGCCCTCGCCATGTCGGCGGGCGTCTCGTCGTAGCCGCCGAACGCATTGGGCAGGCCGGCGTTGGGGTAGCAGGTGACGTGGCACTCGGCGATCCGCGCCAGCTCTTGCATGTAGGGCCGCATGTCCTTGGCGCCGAGCGCGCAGTTGATGCCCACGCTGAAGGGCCGGGCATGGCGGATGGAGTGGTAGAACGCGCTGATGGTCTGTCCGGACAGCGTGCGCCCGGAGGCGTCGGTGATGGTGACGGACACCATGACGGGCACGCGCGTGCCCAGCTCCTCGAAGCAGGAGTCGATGGCGAAGAGCGCGGCCTTGGCGTTGAGCGTGTCGAAGATGGTCTCCACGAGCAGCGCGTCCACTCCGGCCGACAGCAGCGCGCGCACCTGCTCCGCGTAGGCGTCCACCACCTGATCCCACGTCACCGCGCGGTAGTCGGGGCGGTTGACGTCGGGCGACATCGACAGCGTGCGGTTGAGCGGCCCGATGGCCCCGGCGACGAAGCAGCGCCGGCCCGGGGTGGCGGCCTCGGCGGCCAGCGCGGCCCGGCGGGCGCACGCCACCGCGGCCACGTTCAGCTCGGTGACGATGGAGCCCAGCTCATAGTCCGCCTGAGCGATGGACGTGCTGCTGAAGGTGTTCGTCTCCGCCATGTCGGCCCCCGCGGCGAAGTAGCGCGCGTGGATGTCCTCGATGACGTCGGGCCGCGTGAGGCACAGCAGATCGTTGTTGCCCTTGAGATCCTTGGGGTGCGCCTTGAAGCGCTCGCCGCGGAAGTCCGCCTCGGTGAGCGGATAGGTCTGGACCATGGAACCCATGGCGCCATCCAGCAGGGCGATGCGCTGGGCGAAGAGCTGCTCGAGTTCCTGGGCGGTGTGGTGGGGCCGGCTCATGGGGCTCTGGGGGCGAGGGAAGAGGGACGGGAGGGGGAGGGGAGCGGCAGGGCCGGCGCCAGGGGGCGCGTGCCCGTGAGGAGGAAGGCCTTGAACGGAGACGCGGCGTCGCGCGGCGCGGCCACCAGCGTGGGCGTCTCGAGCCCCGCCGCGCGCATCGCGTTCTGGAGCGCCGCGGGCTCGAAGCCCAGGTGCTGGTGGCCCAGGCGCGAGCGCACCCACTGCTCGTCATGCGGCATCAACTCGAGCACCACCATGCGCCCACCGGGCCGCAGCAGCCGCGCCCCCTCGGCGAGCACGCGCTCACTCGAGTTCACGTGATGCAGGCTCTGCGAGAGCACCACCAGATCCTGCGCCCCGCTCTCGAGCGGCAGCGCCTTGAGGTCGGCCTCGAGGAAGGTGATGTTGCGCAGCCCCAGGCGCCCGGCCTCGGCGCGGGCCTTGTCCAGCGCGACCGGGTTGTGGTCGATGGCCGTGACGTGCCGCGCCCAGCGCGCCAGCTCCACCGTGAGCACGCCCGTGCCACAGCCGAAGTCCACCACGTCCAGGGGTGGCAGCAGGCTGGCCAGCGCCGAGGCCCACAGCCGCCAGGACTGCCCCGGCTCGAGCAGCTTCTCGTTGAGCGTGAGCGCGTCTTCCCGGCGCTGCAGCAGCTCCGTCAGCCGGGCCAGGTCGCCATGCTCGTCGGGCGCGTCCTTGGCCAGGCGGATGAGCGGCCACAGCGGTGCCTTCTCGTCCACCATCAGCGAGTAGTAGGTGAACCCACCCTGGCGCTCCTCCCGGATGAGCTCCAGCGCCTTGAGCTTCGTCAGATGGTGCGACACCGACGACTGCGCCACTCCCACCAGCGACACCACCTCGGACACGTTGAGGCGGGCCTCGCCCACGAGCCGCAGGATGCGCAGCCGCGTCGGGTCTCCCAAGGCCTTGAAGGTTTCAGTCAGTTCGAGCATCTCGACGTATGTCGATATATCGATGCCAATGTCCCATAGCAAGGCCCGAGCCGTTTTCCGGGTTATACCGTCAAGGCGCGAGCTCGCTCGCCCGCGAGGGAGGGGCCTCATGGACATGCCGCTGGTGACGAAGGGGGACCCGGGGCATCCGGCCATCCTGTTCCTGCATGGGGCCGGCGTCAGTGGCTGGATGTGGGAGCCCCAGATGGAGCCGCTCTCGAGTCGCTACCACTGCCTCGCGGTGGACCTGCCGGGATTTGGCAAGAACACGGCCGCGCCCTGGGGGTCCCTGGCCCATACGGCCGAGCAGCTCGCCCGGCTCGTCGCCACCCGGACGCGGACGGGCTCCGCCCATGTCGTGGGCCTGTCCCTGGGGGGACACCTCGCCCTGCGGCTGCTGGCCGATCATCCGCGGGTCTGCGGCGACGTCATCGTCAGCGGGGTCACCACCCAGCCCTTCTCCTCGCCTCGGGCGATGCGGCTGATGTACGCGGCCCTGATGCGCCTGAGCACGACGAAGGTGGTGCTCCAGATGAGCGCGCGGGCGATGAAGATCCCCGCCGCCTACATGGAGCGCTTCCTCGAGGACATGCGCACCTCGTCGACCGTGGTGATGAAGGCGGTGTTCGAGGAGCTGCTGGGCTCGCGGCTTCCCGATGCGCTGGGGGCGGCTTCCGGTTTCGACGGTGCCGCCCATCGGGTGCTCGCCGTCGCGGGCTCGCGGGAGCATCCGAAGATTCGCGCCGAGCTGCCGGACTACACCCGGCTGATCTCCGGCGCATGGGCCGCCCGTGTACCGGACGCGGGCCACACCTGGAACGTGGAGCACCCGGAGCTGTTCACGCGGATGATCGACGACTGGTTCGGCGGGCACCAGTTGACCCCGGGCCTCGTCCGTGTGGAGGGGAGCGCGGCGTAGCGCTCCCCGGCTACGTCTTTCCAGGAGGAAGGGCGGCGCGAGCGCGCGCCGGCTCGACGTGCACCACCACGTCCACCACCTCGGGGAACTCCGCCTGGAGCCGTGCTTCCACCGCGTCCGCCAGCTCATGGGCGTGGGCCGTGGACATCTGGGGATCCACCTCGATCTTCAGGTCCACGTACACCGTGCCCTCCATGCCCCGGCTGCGTACGTCGTGGCAGGAGCGCACCCCCGGCACCTGGAGGGTGAGGGTGGCCACCTTCTGTTTGTCCAGCCGTGCGGTGTCCGAGAGGATGCCCACCGCCTGCTTGACGATGTCCCACGCCACCCGGGCGACGAAGACCATCACCCCGAGCGTCACGAGGCCATCGGCCTTCGGGAAGCCCAACCACACGAGCCCGAGCGAGGCGAGCACCGCCAACGTGACGCCCACGTCCGAGAGCGTGTGCCGGGCGTCCGCGAGCAGCAGGGGACTCTGGAGCTTGCGTCCCCAGCGCTGCTCCACGCTCGTGACGCCCAGGTTGACGAGCAGGGTGCCGACCATCACGCCCACCATGAGCGGCGTCACCTCGGGGTGGCGGCCGTGGAGCAGCGAGTCGAGCGCCATGCGGCCCAGCTCCAGCATGGAGGTACCGATGAGCGCGCCAATGCCCAGGGAGGCGAGGGCCTCGAACTTGCCGTGGCCGTAGGGGTGATCCTCGTCCGCGGGCCGCGAGGCCACGGACATGGCCACGAGCGCGAGCACGTTGGAGCCACCGTCGATGAAGGAGTGCACGCCGTCGGCCGTCACCGCGGCCGAGGCGCTCTTCAAGCCCAGGATGAGCTTGAGCAGGGCCACGGCCCAGTTGGCCACGAGGATGGTGGCGAGAACGGTGCGCACCTTGCGGTTGCGCGCGAGCGGGGAGGCGTCCACGCGGCGCACCCTAGTGCCATCAGTTGGGCTGGCGGAAGAGTCTCATCCGGGGGCCCCCGCCCATGTCCATGAAGAAACCAAAGGAGAAGCGCACCTTGGCGTCATCCTCCAACAGGCCCGGCGGAGGATTGGGGAAGGGCTGGGCGCGGCGGAAGGACTCGACGGCCTCCATGTCCAGGAAGTCCAGGCCGCAGCTCTTCTCGATGGTGATGTCCGCCACCTTGCCCTGCTCGTCCAGGGTGACGCGCACCAGCGTGTGGCGATCCCTGCCGGCGTAGGTGGCGCCCGTGGGATCCCGGCGCATAAGCGCCATGTTCGGATTCCAGTGCGTGCCCACGCTCTGCTTCACCCGGTTGAAGAAGCTCGCGTACTTCCACTCGCGCGTGTTGAGGAAGGTGCCGTCCCCCTCGTCCACGTCCTTGAGGTGATCATTCGGGGCGCCGCCGATGATCTGATCCATCACCGCCTGCGAGGGCATGAGCCGGGCGAGTCCCGAGCTGCCCACGCGGCCCTCGGAGCCCTCTTCGCCGTCGCCCGAGCCCTCCTGGATGCGCAGCCGCTTCGCGTTGCCGACGACCTCGTCGCTCTCGTCGCGGTTGGACACGTCCATGCCGGGCCCGCGGTTGTTCGGATCCTGCCGCATGGCGATCTCCTGCTTGCGCCGGGCATCGGGCAGCTCGAAGGCGGACTTCTTGCCGCCCTCGCTCAAGGGCCGGTCATCCGCGCCCCGGCCGTTGTTGCCCGCCACGTGCCCCGCCTGCTCCTCGCTCACGCCGGAGCCCTGGCGCGCCTCGCGCGCCGTCGTGCGGGGCTGGGCCGTCTTGTAGTGGGCCGTCTGCTCGCGCGCGCGCGTCTCCTTCTCCACCTTGTTGTCCTGCTCGGCGAGGTACTTCGCGTCCGGCGCTTCCTGACGGTTGCCGGGCGCCACGTCCACCACCTGTCCGTCCGGACGCTTCTCGGGCTTCTTCTCCTCCTTCTTCTTCGGAGGCGGGGCCTTCGCGGTGGAGGGGGTGTTGGACAGGGGACCCCGGTTCTTCTCCCACTCCTGGGCCGTCATGGGCCGCAGCGCCACGGCGCTCGGAGGCTTGGGCTTGGGCTCGGGGGGCAGGTTCACCTGGATGTACGCCAGGAGGGCGAGCAGGCCCACGAACGCTCCCTGCAACAGCAGGGCCAGGAGCGTGGCAAGGAGGTAGCGGGCGGGGTGTTCCCGCCGACGCCGACGCCTGGATGGCGGCTCTGGATGCGATGGACCCGTCGACACGCGCGTGGATGATAACCCTTGGGTGGGCTGCTTACTCCCGAACCGTCGCCGGGACGACAGGAGATCCGAGGAGGGGCTCGGGTCCGGGGGAGCCCGGGCCGGGTGCCCTCACCGGGTGCCCTCAGTAGATGGGCGCGACCTCGGCGCCGTTGAAGTAGAAGCGCAGGATGTCCTGATAGCGCTGGCCCGCCTCGGCCCGGCCGATGGCGCCCGTCTGGCACATGCCCACGCCGTGGCCCCAGCCGCCGCCCCGGAAGTGCCAGCCGAGGAGGTGGCCCTCCGCGTCACGCTCCTCGTCCACCAGCGCCATGGAGCTGTTGAGCATGCCGAAGAGGCGGCGGATGTTCAGCTCGCCGCGCACCTGCGTCACCCCGCGCTCGCCGGCCACCGTGAGGGTGCGGGCCCGGCCGGACACGCCCCGCTCCCCGAGGCTCAACGCCCGCACGGGGCCCACCCCCAGGCTGGCCGTGAAGGCGTTCACCTGCTCCACGCTGAAGCGCTTCTCCCAGCGGTACTTGCTCGGCTGCGCGAAGGTGGAGAGTCGGCAGGCCGTGGGCAGCTCCGCGCGCAGGTACTCGGAGAGGGAGTCCGGGCCGGGCAGCCCTTCGGTGGGGCCCAGCACGTCGGGACGCCCGCGCAGGTTGGGGTTGGGGGGGCCGCCCCAGACGACGTCGTTGTCCTCCGTGTGGCCCCCGCACACCGCGCTGTACACCGAGTCCACCAGCCGCCCCTGCTGGGAGAAGAGTCCCTCGCCCCGGGTGGCCTCCACCGCCGCCGTGGTGCTGGCCGCCTCGCCCGTGCGCCCGCGGTACACCGCGCAGTGCTGCTCGGAGCACAAGAGGAAGGGATCCGCCAGGTGTTTGATGCCCACCTTGGCCAGTACCTCTCCGCGCGCCGTCACCGCCTGCGCCTTGAGGGCCTCCGGGTGTGCCCGCGCGTAGATCTCCGAGGGCACCAGCCCCTTGAGCAGATCCTCCAGCCGCACCAGGTTCACCGCCGCGAGCGTGCCGTGGCGATCCACCGTGAGCTGGAGCGTGCCCCGGAAGCTCCGGTCCTCGAAGCCGTGGTTGTCGTAGCCCACGTCGTGCTCCACCTGCCGCACGTCGAAGCCGGACTCGTCCAGTGTCTCCGCGAGGACCGAGTCCTGGGCGAGCCCCACCACGCCGCCGGACTCGTCACGCACCTCGAGGATGGCGCGCGAGGGGACGCGGACCTCCTCGAAGAGGGTGGTGCGCGCGCCGTACTCGCGCAGCAGCTCCGCCTGACGCGCGGGCGCCTCGGTGGGAGAGAGCTGCTCCTGGGACAGCAGCAGGTAGCGCCGGTTGTCGATGACCTTGCCGGCGATGCCGTAGAGCACGCCCAGCACGTGCACGCGTACCGCCACGCCCCGGGCGCGCCACTGGGCCTGGGCCTCGGCCAGTCCCGCCTTGTCCGGGAAGGGCACCTCCGCGAGCTGGAGGTACGAGGACAGCTCGGCGGGTGAACCCTCCGTCACCCGCACCGTCCACACCGAGCCCGCGGGGGCCTCGAGGACCCGGCCCTCCTCGCCGCCGAAGCGCAGCCGCATCCGCCCCCGGGGCGAGAAGCGCACCTCGCGCCGGCCCTGCATCAAGCCGATGGGCACCTGGGGCTCGCCGCCCCGGAAGTCCAGGCGCCGGAGCGTGTCCGGCGCGGGCAGCAGCTCGTCGACGGATTTGAGATCGGGCTCGGCGGAGAGCCCGTGGGCACCCGCGGCGGGAGCGGACGCTCCGCCGTCCAGGGCGTGGGGCCCGGGGCGGGGCTCCACGGTGGCGGCGGGCGAGGGCGCCGCCACCGGAGGGGGACGGGGCGTGGCGCAGGTGACGAGGACGAGCGCGAGGAGGGCGAGGACGACTTTGTGCAAAGCCCCCCGACGCTAACCGTGGACCGCTCCGCCCGCCATTCCCTGGTCGCGCGCGCGCGACTTCAGGCGGCCTTGAACTCGGGCGGCTTCCAGTTGGCGAAGTAGCGCGACTTGAACTTGGCGCAGTAGCGCACCAGGTTCGTCTGGCTCAGGGTGTACTGCTTGAGGTCCGTGTCCACGGGGTTGGCGATGATGCTCACCAGGAACGAGTACACCACCGCGTCGAACGACGAGGGCGTCTCGCTCAGCAGGTAGGACTTGTTGCCCATGATCGTCGCGATCGAGAAGATGTCCGCCTTGGCCAGCTCCTGCACCTCGTCCATGGCGTGGCGTCCCGTGCCCTGGTCATGGAGGATCTGCAGCATCTTCTGGCGCAGATCCGACAGCGGCACCTGTCCGCCCACGACGCGGGGCACCATCGTCTCGGCGACGGGCAGATAGGCGAGCCAGCCGGCCTCGTCCACCCAGCGCATGTACACGATGTACCAGTAGGTGCACTCCTCCAGCATGCGCCGCACCGCGTGGCCCACCGCCACCTGCTCCGGCGTCAGCTTCGAGTCGAGCGGATCCCCATACTGCTTCTTCAGCCGCTCGATGATGAACTGGGAGTCGCCCATCACCGTGCCGTCGATGTCGGCGTAGGGCGCCTTGCCCTTGGGGGCGTAGCGGAGATCCGCCAGCTTCACCTCGTAGGGCAGGTCCACCATGCGCAGGTAGGCCTCCAGCTTGAAGCAGAACGGGCTGAGGTTCGGGGTCCCCCAGGCGACGGGGGTTTGATACAGGGTAATCATGGCGTCGTCTCACTCGATCGCGGATTGCCGCGGTTGCACGTTCGTGGTCATCGATTGTAACGGTTGAACCCGCACCTGAATCCCGCTGAATGCGGCGTTTCCACCGATTGCATCCAAAACCTGATCATCAGTGACATCATTGATGCTGACTCCGGCATGTGCGCCGGCCACCTGCATCTGGATGCCCTGGCGCGCGTGGCCGTAGCCGTGAGGCAGGCTCACCACGCCGGGCATCACCTCGTCCGTGACGTTCACGGGGGCCTTGACCTCGCCCACGCGGGAGGTGACGAGGGCCTCCTGCCCCTCCTCGAGGCCGAGGCGCCGCGCGTCCTCGGGGTGCACCATCAGCGTGCAGCGCGGCTTGCCACTGACGAGCTTGGGCACGTTGTGCATCCACGAGTTGTTGTCGCGCACGTGGCGCCGGCCGATGAGCAGCAGCGCGTCCTGGGAAGCGGAGGCCGGGGGAGCGGCGGGGAAGGCCTGGCGCAGCCGGTCCACGTCGGCCACCAGCGGCTCGGGGGCGAGCTGGAGGCGGCGGCCGCGCGTGGCGAGTCGCTCGGGGAAGCAGGGCTCGAGGGGGCCCAGGTCCACCCCATGGGGCGCGGCCTTGAGGCTCGCGAGGCTCAGTCCCCGGCGCCAGGGCCGCAGCCGCATGCCGTAGGGCCCCCCGCGCAGGCCGAGGTCGAGGATACCCTCGGGGCCGAGCGCCTTGAGGGCCCGGTAGGGCAGCTCGCCGCGCGTCAGGGGCTCGCCGCGCAGCGAGTCCAGGCGGTGCTTGAGCTCCAGGAAGATCTCCCAGTCCTGGAGCGCGCCCGGCGGCGGCGTGAAGAGGGGCGCCGAGTACTTCACGGTGTTGCGCACCGCGAACGTGTTGAAGATGAGATCGAAGTGGCCGCGCTCGAGCTGCGTGACGGGCGGCAGGATGATGTGCGCGTGCCGGGTCGTCTCGTTGATGTACGGGTCGATGCTCACCATGAAGTCGAGCGAAGCGAACGCCTGGTCGAGCTGCCGGCCGTTGGGGGTGGAGACCACGGGGTTGCCCGCCGAGGTGACCAGGGCGCGGATCTGCCCCTCGCCCGGGGTGAGGATCTCCTCGCCGAGCACGGACACGGGCAGCTCACCGGAGAACTCGGCCAGCCCGCGCACGCGGCTCTTGAAGCGGCCCATGCTGCCGCGGCCAGCCGTCAGGGGGCGGGGGCCGTGGATCAGATCGAAGGCGGGCAGGGTGAACATGGCGCCGCCCTCGCGATCCATGTTGCCCGTCACCACGTTGATGACGTTGATGAGCCACTGGCACAGCGCGCCGAAGGGCTGGGTGGACACGCCCACGCGGCCGTAGCAGACGGCGGAGGACGAGGCGGCCAGCTCGAGCGCGAGCCGCCGCGTGGTGTCCGCGGGGATGCCGGTGTGGACCGCGGCGCGCTCGGGGGTGAACTCGCGCGCGAGCTCCTTCACGTGCGCCAGGCCGTCGGTGAAGTCCGCGAGCCGCCCGAGCTTCGGCTCCGCGCCCAGCAGCACGTGCAGGAGCGAGAAGAGCCAGAGCGCGTCGGTGCCGGGGCGGATGAAGAGGTGCTCGTCCGCGATGCGGGCCGTCTCCGTGCGGCGCGGGTCCACCACCACCACCTTGCCGCCGCGCTGCTGGATGGCCTTGAGCCGGCCGCGCGTGCCCGGCGCCGTCATCAGGCTGCCGTTGGAGGCGAGCGGATTGGCCCCGAGGATGAGCATGAAGCGCGTGCGGTCGATGTCCGGGATGGGGATGAGCAGCTGGTGCCCGAACATCAGGTAGGAGGCGATGTGGTGGGGGAGCTGGTCCACCGACGTGGCCGAGAACTTGTTGCGCGTGCGCAGCGCCTTCAGCAGGAAGGGCAGCAGGAGCATGGCGCCGTGGTTGTGCACGGTGGGATTGCCCACGTACACGCCCACCGCGTCCCGGCCGTGCTGCTGCTGCACTGCGTGCAGGCGCTTCGCCGTCTCGTCGAGGGCTTCCTTCCACGACAGGGGCTGCCAGCCCGAGGCGGTGCGCCGCACGGGGTGCCGGAGCCGATCGGGATCCTCGTGGAGATCCTGGAGCGCGACGGCCTTGGGGCAGATGTGGCCCTGGCTGAAGGGATCCTCGTCATCTCCACGGATGGAAGTGACTCGGCCCCCGGCGGTCTCGATGCGCAGGCCGCACATGGCCTCGCACAGGTTGCACGTGCGGAAGTGGACGGCGGAGGGGGAAGCAGAAGGGCTCATCGGGAATCTCTCGGAGAAACCACGGAGGCGGAGAAGGGATGTCCTGGCGACCGGCGGAGGACTGGAGGGGGGGCTACCCTACTCAAGCCCGAGCATCCGTGTGCGGCGGAGTGGTGGACCGCGGGCGTGTGTTCACGCCGGTCCCCCGCTGTCCTCGACGCATCGGCCCCCTGGATGCCTGCTCGTGCTGAATCCCACCCCATGGCCGCGCATTCAACCACAATTCGGCGCGAGATCTCCTCGAATGAGGATGGCGCCTCGGTGATAAGACGCCCGCGTTTTGAACCCTTCCCCTCGGCCCCCCTCTCCCAGAGATTCCATGCTCACCCTGCGTGGTGCCCCCGCCCTCTCCGAGTTCCGTCTGGCCAAGCTGCTCGCCCTCTGCCGTGAGCGGGAGCCCTCCGTGGGCTCCGTCTACGCCGAGTTCGTGCACATCCTCGATGTCCCCGCTCCCCTGTCTGCTTCCGAGCGCTCCTTGGTGGACAAGCTACTGGAGTACGGTCCCCGGCTCGCCCGGAAGGAGCCGCGGGGCAGCCTCCAGCTCGTCATCCCCCGGCCCGGGACGATTTCCCCCTGGTCCTCCAAGGCCACCGACATCTTCCAGAACTGTGGCTTGTCGGGTGTCCGGCGCATCGAGCGTGCGATCGCCTATTGGATCTCCGACGAGGCGGGCAAGGCCCTTGCTCCCGGGTCGCTCGTCCGGGTGCAACCGGTGCTGCATGACCGGATGACGCAGGTGGTGGTGGGGCGCGAGGAGGACGCGGCCGTCCTCTTCTCCGCGCACACCCCTCAATCCTTCACCCGGGTGGGGGTGCTCGAGGGAGGCCGGGCGGCGCTCGTCACCGCCAACCGTGCGCTGGGCCTGGCGCTGGCGGAGGATGAGATCGACTACCTGGTGGCGCGCTTCACCGAGCTGAAGCGAGACCCCACCGACGTCGAGCTGATGATGTTCGCCCAGGCCAACAGCGAGCACTGCCGGCACAAGATCTTCAACGCCTCGTGGACGGTGGATGGGGTGGCGCAGGAGCGCTCGCTCTTCCAGTCCATCAAGAACACCTACGCGGCGCACCCCGAGGGCGTGCTGTCGGCGTACAAGGACAACGCGGCGGTGATGGAGGGCTTCGAGGTGGAGCGCCTCTTTCCGGATCCCGACAGCGGGGAGTACCGCTTCCACCGCGAGCCCACGCACATCCTGATGAAGGTGGAGACGCACAACCATCCCACCGCCATCTCCCCCCATCCGGGGGCCTCCACGGGCGCGGGCGGAGAAATCCGCGACGAGGGTGCCACGGGGCGCGGTGCCAAGCCCAAGGCGGGCCTGAGCGGCTTCTCCGTGTCGAACCTGCGCATCCCCGGCCACGAGCAGCCGTGGGAGACGCCCTATGGCAGGCCGGAGCGCATCGTGTCCGCGCTGGACATCATGATCGACGGGCCCCTGGGCGGCGCCGCCTTCAACAACGAGTTCGGCCGGCCCAACCTGTGTGGCTACTTCCGCAGCTTCGAGGTGCAGGTGCCCACGTTCGAGGGCGTGGAGGTGCGCGGCTACCACAAGCCCATCATGATCGCCGGCGGCCTGGGCAACATCCGGGCGGGGCACGTGCGCAAGGGCACGCTCCAGTCGGGGGACCGCATCGTCGTGCTGGGCGGCCCGGCGATGCTCATCGGCCTGGGCGGCGGCGCGGCGTCGTCGATGGCGCAGGGCTCGAGCGCGGCGGACCTCGATTTCGCCTCGGTGCAGCGCGACAACCCGGAGATGGAGCGGCGCTGCCAGGAGGTCATCGACCAGTGCTGGGCCCAGGGGGAGAAGAACCCCATCCGCTCCATCCACGACGTGGGGGCGGGCGGCCTGTCCAACGCGGTGCCGGAGCTCATCCACGACAATGACCTCGGCGGGCGCTTCGAGCTGCGCGAGGTGCCCAACGCCGAGCCGGGCATGTCGCCGGTGGAGATCTGGTGCAACGAGGCGCAGGAGCGCTACGTGCTGGCGATCGCGCCGGAGGATCTTCCGCGCTTCACGGCCCTGTGCGAGCGCGAGCGCGCGCCCTTCGCGGTGCTGGGCGAGGCCACGGCCGAGCAGGTGCTGACGGTGGGGGACAAGCAGTTCGGCAACGCGCCCATCGACATCCCCATGGACGTGCTGTTCGGCAAGCCCCCGCGCATGCACCGGGACGTGAAGTCGCGTCCGCTCGCGCACGCGGAGCTGAAGCTGGACGCGCCGGTGAAGGAGCTGCTCGGGCGGGTGCTCGCGCACCCCACGGTGGCGGACAAGGGCTTCCTCATCACCATTGGGGACCGGACGGTGTCGGGCCTGACGGCGAGGGATCAGATGGTGGGCCCGTGGCAGGTGCCGGTGGCGGACTGCGCGGTGACGCTGTCGGCGCACGCGGGCTACACGGGCGAGGCCATGGCGGTGGGAGAGCGCACCCCGGTGGCGCTCATCGACGCGGCGGCCTCGGCGCGCATGGCGGTGGGCGAGGCCGTCACCAACATCGCCGCGGCGCGCGTGGCCCAGCTCGGCGACGTGAAGCTGTCGGCCAACTGGATGGCGGCCGCGGGCAGCCCGGGCGAGGACGCCAACCTCTACGCCGCGGTGAAGGCGGTGGGCATGGAGCTGTGCCCGGCGCTCGGCCTCACCATCCCCGTGGGCAAGGACTCCATGTCCATGCGCACCGTCTGGGAGGAGCAGGGCCAGCGCAAGGCGGTGACGGCGCCCCTGTCGCTCATCGTCTCGGCCTTCGCGCCGGTGCTGGACGTGCGCCACTCGCTCACCCCGCAGCTGCGCGATCCCGGCGTGGACACCCGGCTGGTGTTCGTGGACCTGGCGGGAGGCCGGCAGCGCCTGGGCGGCTCGGTGCTCGCCCAGACGTACTCCCAGGTGGGCCCGCGCTGCCCGGACGTGGACGACCCGGAGACCCTCAAGGGCTTCTTCGCCGCGGTGCAGGCGCTCAACGAGACGGGCGCGCTGCTCGCCTACCATGACCGCTCCGACGGCGGGTTGATCACCACGCTGGTGGAGATGGCCTTCGCCGGGCACTGCGGCTTCGAGGTGGACGTGACGGGCCTGGGGGCGGACGCGGTCGCGGCGCTCTTCAACGAGGAGCTGGGCGCGATCCTCCAGGTGCGGGTGACGGATCTCCCGCGCGTGCGCGAGGTGATGAAGGTGCACGGGCTGGAGGCGCACTGCCACGAGCTGGGCCGCCCCCAGACGGACCTGACGGCCCGGGTACGCCACGGGGAGCGGGTGCTGCTGGAGGAGGACGTGATGGGGCTGCGCGCGGTGTGGTCGCGCGTCAGCTACGAGATGCAGAAGCTGCGCGACAACCCTCGCTGCGCCGAGCAGGAGTACGCCGCCAGGTGCGACCCGGCGGATCCGGGCCTGTCCGCGCGGCTCACGTTCTCGCCCTCGGAGGACGTGGCGGCGCCGTTCATCGCCAAGGGGGCACGGCCCCGGGTGGCCATCCTGCGCGAGCAGGGGGTGAACAGCCAGTTGGAGATGGCGCGGGCCTTCGTGCGCGCGGGCTTCAGCGCGGTGGACGTGCACATGAGCGATCTGCTCACCGGGCGGGTGTCCCTGAAGGACTTCACGGGCCTGGCGGCGTGCGGCGGCTTCTCGTACGGAGACGTGCTGGGGGCGGGAGGCGGCTGGGCGCGCTCCATCCTGTTCAACGCGCGCGCCCGGGACGAGTTCGCCGCGTTCTTCGCGCGCGCCGGCACCTTCAGCCTGGGCATCTGCAACGGCTGCCAGATGATGGCGCAGCTGCGTGAGCTGATTCCCGGCGCCGAGCACTTCCCGAACTTCGTGCGCAACGTCTCCGAGCAGTTCGAGGCGCGGCTGGTGCAGGTGGAGGTGGCGCCGAGCCCCTCGCTGTTCTTCCAGGGCATGGCGGGCAGCCGCATCCCCATCGCCTCGTCGCATGGCGAGGGTCGCGCGGAGTTCTCCACCGCCGAGGAGGCGGCGCGGGTGGACGGGCTGGGCGTGGTGCCCGTGCGCTTCGTGGACAACCACGGGCGGGTGACGGAGACGTACCCCTCCAACCCGAGCGGCTCGCCGCACGGCATCGCGGGCCTGACGTCCCGGGACGGGCGGGTGACGATCATGATGCCGCACCCGGAGCGCGTGAGCCGCAGCGTGCAGTACTCGTGGTGCCCGCCGGAGTGGGGCGAGGACAGCCCGTGGATGCGGATGTTCCGCAACGCCCGCGTGACGCTGGGCTGATGATCCGAGGTCGGTGACGGGGGCTGCTCCACCGGGCCCCCGGTTCCGTTGGCGGGGGCGCGGAGAGGGTCTCCCACGAGGCAAGGGGGGCGACGAGCCTCCTCCCGCCCGCTCGTGGACGATGCGGTCAGCGCAAACACGAAGGCCCGATGAGGACCGGAGTCCACATCGGGCCTTGTCTTGATGAGGCGCCACCCGGATTCGAACCGGGGAATGAGGGTTTTGCAGACCCTTGCCTTACCACTTGGCTATGGCGCCGCGAACCGTGCGTACGGCCTTATATGGACCTGAATCCGCCGGGTCAAGACAGGAGCGTGGGGTTCCGGGGCGGTTCCGGGCTCGTAGAGCACCCAGGGCGGCTGCCTGCCTCCGGGATGGGATTAATGGGGCTCCGGGTTGCCCCTAATAGACACCGCAACAGGAGGTTCCGGGTGGTGGATGCCCGTATGCCCTGTGCCGAGCTGTACGTGCGGCTTGGAGATGATGAGGTGCTCGTCCTCGACTGTCGCGAGCCCGAGGATTGGGCTCGCTACGGGCACCATGTCCCCGGCGCCTTGTGGATGCCCTTCGAGGAGATTCTTCGGGAGGGGTCGGTGCTGCCCGACGACGAACTCATCGTGGTGTGTGGGTGTGCTCCAGATGGCTCCGACGCCCGTCGGGTCTGCCGGCTGTTGCAGCGCCTGGGCTTCAACGCGGTGTGCCTGGAGGGGGGTCTCCAGGGGTGGCTGAGCCAGGGGATGCCTACCGAGAGCCATCATGTCCCGCAGGTCATGGCCAGCGGGGCTTGTTGAGAATCCGGAGCATCTGGTGCACCCCCGGGCAGTGGGTCGTGTGGTGTCAAAGCATGTAAAGACGCGGGGCAATCCACGCCCCACACCTAAGGATGTCTCGTCATGGCCAAGCTTCGTGCCGTGCTGATCGGTGCCACCGGACTCGCCGGCCAGCAGTTCATCTCCGCGCTCAAGGAGCACCCCGACATCGAACTCACGGGCCTGGCGGCCTCGCCGCGCTCGGCGGGCAAGTCCTACGTGGAGGCGTTGCGCGCCGCCAATGGGATGACGGCCTGGTTCGTCCCCGAGCCGCTCCCGGAGTCCGTCGCGAAGCTGAAGGTGATGGGCGGGGAGCAGATCAACGCCCGGGACTATGACATCGCCTTCTCGGCGGTGGAGTCGGATGTGGCCAAGGAACTCGAGCCCCGGCTCGCCCGCGACATCCCCGTGTTCTCCGCGGCCAGCGCCTTCCGCTACGAGGCGGACGTCCCGCTGCTCATCCCTCCGGTCAACGCCTCCCATGCGCCGCTCATCCGCGCGCAGCAGAAGCAGCGGGGCTGGAAGGGCTTCATCGTCCCCATCCCCAACTGCACCACCACGGGCCTGGCCATCACCCTGGCCCCGCTCGCCGAGCACTTCGGCGTCAAGTCCGTGCTGATGACCTCGCTGCAGGCCATGTCCGGCGCGGGCCGCTCACCGGGCGTCATCGGCCTGGACATCCTGGACAACGTCATTCCCTACATCCCCAAGGAAGAGGAGAAGGTCCAGGTGGAGACGAAGAAGATCCTGGGCACGCTCAACGCCGGGGGCGCCGCCCTGACCCCGCATGACGTGAGCGTCTCGTGCACCTGCACCCGGGTGGCGGTGATGGAGGGCCACACCGAGTCCGTCTTCGTGTCGCTCTCCCGCAAGGCCTCCGTGCAGGAGGTGGTGGCGGCGATGCGCGAGTGGCGGGGCGCCGAGGTGGCGCGTCAGCTTCCGTCGGCTCCGCCGCGCTGGATCGAGGTGCTCGACGAGCCGTTCCGGCCCCAGCCCCGCCTGGACCGGGACACCCACGGGGGCATGGCCACCACCGTGGGCCGGGTGCGCGAGGACTCGGTGTTGGAGAATGGCTTCAAATACGTGCTGGTATCCCACAACACCAAGATGGGAGCGGCCAAGGGAGCGATCCTCGTGGCCGAACTGATGCGTGCCCAGGGGCTCCTTGGATGAGGTAGAGGAGGGCACTCAATTTAGGAGTGCCTCCCCCGTGACAACCCACTACTGTGGGTGCGCACGGTCCTGTCCTATCGGAGATCTCAATGGCTTATGTAGTTGCCGAGCCTTGCATCAAGTGCAAGTACACCGACTGCGTCGAAGTCTGCCCCGTCAACTGCTTCTATGAGGGGGCCAACTTCCTGGTCATCCACCCGGACGAGTGCATCGATTGCGGTGCGTGCGAGCCCGTCTGCCCGACGAAGGCGATCTTCCCGGAGTCGGAGCTGCCCAAGGAGTGGAAGGAGTACCAGAAGATCAACGCGGACTACGCCCCCAAGTGGCCGAACATCGCCGAGAAGCGCGCGGCCCTGCCGGAGGCGGAGGAGTTCAAGGACAAGAAGGGCAAGCGCGAACTGCTGGATCTCAATCCCGGCAAGTAGTCATCCCGCGGGCATCCAAGGCCCCGTGCCGTGAGGCGCGGGGCCTTTCCTTTTGCCCGTGGGGGCTCAGGCGCTCGACAGGGCCTTGAGCCTCAGTCCTCGCGCGGCCAGCTCCTCCTGGATGCGGGCCAGGTTCTCCCGGGGGAGGGGCCCGCGGTGGCCCTGGATGCGCAGCGCCACCTCGCGGGGGCCCGTGCGCTCCACCTCCACCGTGGTCTCCAACGCCCCGCCCAGCCGCATCGCGAGCGCGGGCCGCTGCGAGCGCACGAACACCTCGATCTTCTCGATGAGCTCCAGGGTGGCCTGGACGCGCGTCTCCTCGGGCGGGGCGGCCCCGGTCGTCGCCGGGCCCGAGCCCCCTTCCAGGCGTGTCCCGGGTGGGGTGGGGCGGGCGTCTGGCGGTTCAGCCGGGAGGAGCTCCGCGCCTCGGGCCGCCGACTCCCCTTTGCCCGTCACCGGTTCCGGGGGCGATTCCCGCGCCAGTTCGCGGGCGATGAGCGCCGTCAGACGGTGGTGGACCCGTTCCTGGTTCGTCTGGTGGGCTTCCCCCCGGACCTCTCCCAGCCGGTGGGCCTCGGCACTCAGCCCCTGGCGCACCCGTCCCAGTTGCTCGGCGCTGGCGAACGCTCCTCGGGGAGCGATCTGGAGGGAGCCGGGGGCGGCACGGACGCCGAGGCTTCCCCGGGCGAGCACTCCGGGCGGGCGCACCCCCTGCGCCCCCGGCGGCGGGCGCTTCGCCGGCTCGGGCGGAGCCCTCTTCATCAGTTCCTGGAAGCGGTCCTTCTCCGGGACGGACCGGGTGGGTGGGGTGTCTGGGCGATCGTCGACCTTCATGCTCCCTCGCGGCGTGGGGGGAGCCTCTCCGGGAGCACGGGGTGTGCCATGGAGGGCCGCGGGGAGACTTCGCGGCGAGCCCTCTCCCGTCATGGACGGGGGACTCGCCGCCGGGATGGTGCGGGTCCCGCGAAGCCTAGCGGCGGGGCTGTCCGAAGGCCCCGGCCTGGGTGGGCGCCGCGCCCATCAGATCATTGATGGCGACGGGGCACTGCGCCACGGAGGCGGGGTCCACCAGGAGGTTGCCCTGGGACCAGTCGCGATCCTGGAAGATGAGGGCGTCGCGCAGCTCCAACTCGTCCACGCCCTTGGCGAAGGACCAGAAGCGCCCGCGCACCATCAGCCGGGTGCCCTTGGGAATGCGGCTCAGGTCCAGGTACTGCTGGGCGGCGAGCTTCGCGGTGATGCGCACCTCGAGGGGCTTGTACTTGCTGAAGGGATCGATCTTCCCGGCGTTGGGGTCGGGCGGATACCACAGCAGGCGGGCCACGGCGGTGGGCGGTGGGGCTTCCTCCTCGGGCTGGCCCTTGCGCTTCTTGGGCTTCTTGGGCTGCTCCACCGTCACGTCCACGAGCCGCAGGTCACCAAAGGCCACCTGACGGTCGAGGTAGTTCTCGCGGAACATCTTCTCGGCGGAGCGCGCGGCGGTGGCGGTGGCGCGCCGGACCTCGATGTCGTAGCGCTCGCGCAGGGTCGGCAGGGTGAGGAAGAAGCTGTCGATGGGCTGGAGGCCCTCGGCCAGGAAGCGCAGCTTGCCCACGTCGATGGTGAGCACCAGGGGCCCGAGGGTGGACGCGGTCTGGAACCAGCTCTCGGGCAGCTTTCGATCGATCAACACGCGCCGCACCATGGCCACCAGGTACGCGTTGGCCTGGAAGCGCGGGGTGCTCAGCTGGGTGTTGAGCGCCTGGACGAGCAGGGGATCCAGGTAGAAGTTCTCGTCGCGCTTGTGCAGCAGGGGCGCGGTCTCGCCGAGCAGCGTGAGCATGCCGCCGAGCAGCCGGGCGCAGTTGGCGTCGTTCGTTCCCCGAGAGAGCGCCTGGTAGAAGCCGGAGCGGAGGAAGCGGCGGTCGAAGTCCTCCTCCTTGAGGTTGGGCGCTTCGCGGTTGGGGCCGAAGAAGACCTCCGGCTGGGCCGCGGCGGGAAGGGAAGAGAGCGAGAGGACGAGTGCGAGGAGGGCGGATCGCATCACGTGTCAGGGTAGCACGGCGGGGAGTACTCGTTGGGATAAGACGGAGAGTGCACCCGGGCGAGTCCGCCTTTTGGTCTGTTTGAGCCGCCGGGATTTGTGTACCTTGCTCGGCGATATGTCGAACCCGGACAACCCCCAGCCGGTCACCATCGCCCAGATTCGCTCCGAAGCGGAGCTGTTCCAGGCGCTCGCCATCCGCGAGGTGGTGTTCATCGAGGAGCAGCACGTTCCCGAGGGCATCGAGCGCGATGCCGAGGATGCCAAGGCCTACCATGTGCTCGCGTTCCAGGGCGGCCACGCCATTGGGACGGGGCGTCTCGTGATGTTGCCGGAGCCTCCTCCCGGAGAGAAGGGGACGTGGGCGAAGGTCGGCCGCATGGCGGTGCTCAAGGCGCACCGCAAGGCCAACGTGGGCGGAAGCCTGCTGGCGGCGCTGGAAGAGGAGGCGCGCAACCGCGGCGTCCAGGGCATCGTGCTCAACTCGCAGCTCTACGCGCTCGAGTTCTACAAGAAGAAGGGCTACACGCCCTGGGGCGAGGTGTTCGACGAGGCGGGCATCGAGCACCTGGAGATGCGCAAGAAGCTCTGAGTCTTCCCGGGGCGCCTGGCGCGCCCCGCCGCGCCTCGTCAGATTCTCCGTCCGCGCTCGGCGGGCGTCTGCGCGTGGCGGGGATCCTCGGGCCAGCTGTGCTTGGGGTACTTGCGGCACAGCTCCTTGCGCAGCGCGGGGTAGTGCCGCTCCCAGAAACCGGCGAGGTCGGTCGTCACCTGCACGGCGCGCATGTTGGGCGCGAGCAGGTGCAGCACGAGCGGCACCCGTCCGGCGCAGACGCTGGGCCCCTGGGCCATGCCGAAGAAGTCCTGGAGGCGGGACTCGACCCAGGGCGGCTTGCCGGGCTCGTAGTTCACCTGGGCCTGGCGGCCTCCGGGCAGGGAGACCTTCGACGGGGCATGCTGGGACAACAGCCGGGCCTGCTCCTGGGTGAGCCGGGCCTGGAGCGCATCGAGCAGGGACACGCCCTCGAGGTCCGCGAAGCTCCGGGCCCCGGCGCACAGGGAGGCGAGCGCGTCGCGCATGAAGGCGTCGTCCACCTGGGGGAAGCCCGCCTCGGGGAAGGCCTGGGCGAGCAGCGCCACGCGGGTGCGCCAGTGCAGCAGGGCCTCGGGATTGGCGAAGCGGCCCGGGCCCGCGGCGAGCGCCTGTTCCACGAGCACGCGCGCGGTGGCCTCGGACGGGGGCGCGGGGGCGCGGGTCTCCTCGAGCACGAGGTTGCCGTAGGCCAGGCGGGTGATGCGCTCGACGCGCCGCGCCTCGGCGTTCCACTGCAGGGTGTCCACCTCCTCGAGGGCATCGGGGTAGAGATCGAGCAGCCACTCGGGCTCCACGGAGCTGGCGAGCCGGACGATGACGCCCCGGCCCGGACGCTCCTCGATGTCCACGGCGACGAGCAGCTCGGGCTCCTGGACGGTGCTGTTCTCGGAGAGCTGCGCGGTGCCGCCGCCGAAGAGCAGCAGATCGGGCGCGCGGGGCTTGCGGCGCCGGGCCACCCGGTCCGGATAGCCCGCGAGCACGCTGAGCATCAGCGCCTGCTCCTGGGCCTCGGGGGTGGGGGGCTTCGCGCCCTGTTCGCGCACGGCACGCCGCAACTGGCGCTGGACCCGGTCCACGGCCTGCACGGCGCCCGGCTCCAGGGAGAGGGACTGCACGCGGCCGGAGGCGAACTGGGCGCGTTCGGCCTGACGGAAGCGCTCGCTCAAGTCCAGCAGGTCCGAGGGCCCGGCGACGACGTGGGCGGCGCGGCCCGGGCCCGACATCTGGGTGCGTGCCTCGCGGCGGATGTCGCGCTCGCCCACGAGCGCGGCGAGCAGGGCCGCGTCGGCGCCAACTCCCCGGCGCTCGCCCTCGACGATGATGCGCGCCTGGCGGGGGTGGAGGGGAAAGCGCAGCAGCCGCTGGCCGATGTCGGTCACCTTGCCCTTGGGGTCCACGGCGCCCAGGCGGCGCAGCAGGGTCTCCGCGGCCTCGAGCGAGGCGGCCGGTGGGGCCTCGAAGAAGGGGAAGGCGCCCAGGTCCTGGATGCCGGCGGCGCGCAGGGAGAGCACGGTCTCGGCCAGGTCCATGCGGCGGATTTCGGGGGCGTCCTGCTCGGGACGGCCGTCGAAGTCGTGCTGGGTGTAGAGGCGCAGGCAGTGGCCGGAGCGGGTGCGGCCGGCGCGGCCGGCGCGCTGGGTGGCGGAGGCGCGGCTCACCTTGGCGAGCTTGAGGATGGGCAGGCCGGACCAGGGCGAGTGCGAGGCCACGCGCGCCAGGCCACTGTCGATGACGGCGGCGACGCCGTCGATGGTGACGGAGGTCTCCGCCACGTTGGTGGAGAGGATGATCTTCCGGCGCGAGCTGCGGCGCACGGCGCGATCCTGCTCGGCGGGGGGCAGGTCGCCGTGCAGGGGGAGCAGCTCCATGTCGTGGCGCTCGGCGAACTCGGCGCAGGTGTCGCGGGCGCGGCGGATTTCGCCGGCGCCGGGGAGGAAGACGAGCACGTCGCCATCGAGCCCGTTGGCGTGCAGCCGCTTGATGCCGGAGAGCACCTGGGCATCGAGGTAGCGCTCGTCGGGGGCGGGGAGGTACTCGAGGCTGACGTCGAAGCGGCGGCCCTCGGAGCGCAGGGTGGGGCACTGGCCGAGGTAGGCGCTGATGGGGGCGGCCTCGAGCGTGGCGGACATCACCACGATCTTCAGATCGGGCCGGGGGCCGAGCTGGAGCCGGCGCAGCAGGGCGAGCGAGATGTCGGCGGAGAGGTGGCGCTCGTGGAACTCGTCGAGCACGACGACGGACACGTCGCGCAGGGTGGGGTCCGACAGGAGGCGGCGGCCGAGGACGCCCTCGGTGACGAAGGACAGCCGGGTCTTGGGGCCGCGCACGTCCTCGAAGCGCACCTGGTAGCCGACGGTCTCGCCCACGCGCTCGCCGATCTCCTCGGACACGCGCTGGGCGGCGAGCCGGGTGGGGAGGCGGCGGGGTTGGAGGACGACGATTTCCTTGCCCTGGCCGATGCCGGCCTCGAGCAGGGCGCGGGGCACGCGGGTCGTCTTGCCCGCGCCCGGAGGGGCCTCCAGCACGAGCGAGGAGGCGGCGCGCAGGGTGGTGACGAGCTGCGGCAGGAGCGGATCGATGGGGAGGGCGACGTCGGCCATGGCCAGTTCCTCGATGACGGGGCCCGGGGCCACCGCGTTTCGGATCTACTCCGGAGTGGGAGCCTTGGATTCGGCCTTCTTGCGGCCGCGCTTGGTGGGAGGCCTGGCGGCCTTCGGCTCGGGAGCGGGCGGGGCCTCGGGCGGCGCGGAGTCCTCGGCCGAGGAGGCGGAAGGCTCGGCGGTCAGGGGAGAGGCGGGAGGCTCGGGCTCTGGAGGCGCGGGCGGCGGCGGTGGGACGGGCTCGGCGGACCCGGCCGGGGGTGGGGCGGAGCCGGAGAGCGCCGCGAGTTCCGCCAGCTCGGCGGCGCTGGGCTCCTCGGAATCCGGCTCGCGGGGAGGAGCCTCGCTGAGCTCGGCGGCGGGCTCCTGGGACTCGGGGACCGTGAGCTCACCGGACTCCGCGAGCGGCAGTCCGCGTGCGGCGCGCCTGCGCGGCTTGGCGGCGAGGCCGGAGTTCTCGAAGGCGTCGGGGAGGGGCGCGAGGGCGGCCTCGGCGAGGCAGCGGGCCTGGCGCAGGGCGAGGTCGAGCCGCTTGCCGAGCGCGATGAGCTCGGCGCGCAGGGGAGCGGCCTGCTCGTGGGGAAGCTGCACGGGGGCGAAGCAGGACTGCCAGTGGGCGTAGGCGGTGGCCACCTGCTCCAGCACGGGGCGCACGAAGGCGAAGTCGTCGCGGGCGAGGATGCGCGAGACGTAGGAGGACTTCAGCCGGCGCTCGTAGCCCGCGACGAACTCCTGGAGGGCCTCGCGGGAGGCGCGGCGCAGCTGGGGGAACTTGAGGTGGGGGAAGAGCGCCTCGATGACGGGGGCGCGGCTGCTCGCGCAGAAGGTGATGCCGGCGTGGACCTTCTCCAGGGTGTCGACCCAGGCGTTCTGGAGGGTGTAGGCGAACTCCTCGCGCACCTCCTCCAGCTCGGGCAGATCGCGCACCTTCTCGAGGACGGCCTGGGCGGGGGCGCGCTCGGTGCGGACGATCTGGAGGGCGGTGGCGAGCCACTCCTTCTCGCGCTCCAGGCCCGAGCGGCCCGCGAGCAGCTCGTCGGCGGAGGCGAGGCGCGAGTCGAAGGCCTCGGCGAAACGGACGAGATCGTAGGCTTCGAGGGTGGACAGCGACATGGGAGAGGGGCCTCCAGCGGTACCCGGGCGGGGGGCCGGAGATACCACAGCCGGGGAGAGGGGGTGCCGGAAGTACCGGGGGCTCAGGGGCCGTCGAGCAGGGTGGAGAGGGCTTCGCGCGCGGTGAAATCGGCGTAGGCGTGGTCGGCGCCCGCGGCGAGCAGGTCCTCGGGGGAGAAGTTGCCGGTGCCCACGCCGATGCAGCGGGCACCAATGCCCTTGGCGGCGTCGACGTCCTTGGGCGTGTCCCCGATGACGACGATCCGGCACTCCTCGAGGGGGACGCCGAGCCGGGCGGCTCCACTCCGGGCGCCATGCCGGATGAGCTCGACGCGGTTCTCGTGGTCGCAGCCGAAGCCACCGAAGGCGAAGCGATCATGGATGCCCACGCGGCTGAGCTTGATGCGGGCGCCCTCGCGCACGTTGCCCGTTCCGAGCCCCACGGCGACGCCGGGGCGGGACAGGGCGGCGTCCACGGCCTCGCGCATGCCGGGGTGGAGGCGGTAGGTGCTGTCATCGACGCGGAGGACCTGCTCGGCGAGGTGCTGGAGATAGGAGTCGATGACGGCGGAGATGGCCCCGGGGGTGGGCTCCACGCCGATGACGGTGAGCGCCTTGCGGACGATGGCCTGATCCGTCATTCCGGACAGGCTGATGGAGTCACAGGCATCGCGGCGCTGGTACAGCGCGTGGAAGGCGAGTTCCAGGGAGCGGCGGCCCGAGCCGCCACTGGTGATGAGGGTGCCGTCGATATCGAAGAGGAGCACGGTGGGGCGCATGGCCTCCATCTAATGAATGGAGGGGCGCGCGTGAAGCGAGGATCACCTCCAGGTGCGTTGTCGCACAGTCCCGGCGGGAGGGCGCCCGGACGTCCGGGTGCTTTTCGCGGGGGCCGTGCCGGAGATGGAAACCGGGCGAGAGGCGGGAGGCCTGGACGGACCCGGTGCACTCCGCGTCCCACGCGCGGGGGCATGCCGCTATTGTGCGGCGGCCATGGCCGGACGCGTCTTCTTCTTCTTGCAGCACGCCACGTATGAGCCTGCGTTCCAGGCCGCCTCGATGGGAGTCACCGCGGCGGCCCAGGGGGACGAGGTGTATTTCGTCTTCGCCTTCGACGCCCTGCGCGCGCTGATGAGGGGCCGCTTTGGCCTGCCGCACAGCGAGCGGGAGCAGGTGGAGAGCGAGCGGGCGGAGCGACTCGGAGTGCCGGTGCCCGAGCGGATGCTCGCGGAGGCGCGCGAGTTGGGCGCTCGCCTGCTGGCGTGTGACACCACGGTAAGAATCTGTGGATATACGCCGGAGGAGTTGAGGGGGACGCTGGACGAGGTGATGGAGCTGGCGTCGTTGTGGAAGCTGACGGATGGAGCACGCACCCTCACCCTGTAGGGAGGCGGTGCGTTGAGGCTGGCCGTGCGGACCTGGGAGAGGGTATTGTGGGTCCCATTTCGTGGCCGGACACATTCAGGCGCGGGGTTCCCTCGCGCCCGCCTTACGAGGAGCGACTTCAACATATGCGCGCCAAGCTGACCTTTCTGCGAGCGCTGGTGGTGGGCACCCTGAGCGGTGTTCTCACCTCGGCTTGCCAGACCTATGACTTCGAGCCGGTGGAGCCGCTCGCCATTTCGCAGACGACGGAGACGCGGACCATCGAGGCGCGGGCGCTCAAGCCCAACCTGATGCTGCTGGTGGACACGTCCGGCTCCATGACCGCACCGGTGAACCCCACCCTGCCGGCGTGCAGGGTCAACGGCACGGTATGTGGCTCCACGGCCAATCCCTGCGACGTCACCAAGTGCCCCACGCGCTGGAGCGATCTGCAGGACGCGATGTCGTCCTTCCTCGATGAGAGCGGGACCATTGCCCGCATCGGCCTCGCCACCTATCCGGAAGGGGATAGCTGTGGGGCCTCGTCCGGCATCAGTGTCCCCTTGCCGGAGGACGAGAAGGAAGACGACGCCACGCTGAAGGAAAATGCCCGCAAGGTGAAGGCCTCGCTGCTGGCCATCAAGAACTCCGGGCCCGCGGGCTCGCTCGTGCCGCAGGGAGGCACGCCCACCAGCAGCAGCTTGGCGTACGTGGGGAGCCGTCCCGAACTCCGGAAGGATAATCGCGCCGATTTCGTGGTGCTTCTCACGGACGGTCTGCCCAACTGCAACGAGAACTATCCGACCCCCGGCCCATCCCAGGACTGCTTCTGCATCCTGTCGAGCTGCGCCCCCGAGTCGGGTACGGAACGCATTGGCTGCCTCGACACGAATGCCTCCGTGGCTGCGGTGAAAGCGCTGCGCAACAGTGACGAAAAACTGGACATCCAGACGATCGTCATCGGCTTCGGCACGGACTTCAAGGCCAACACCGAGGCGGGAATTCGGGGCGCGGCGACGCTCCAGGGCATGGGCGTGGAGGGTGGATTCGAGCGCAAGTGCTCGACGAACGCGGATTGCGGCACGGACGACACCTGCACCGCCGGCAAGTGCAAGCGCAGCTTCTTCGAGGCGGAGAACAAGACGCAGCTGTCGCAGGCGCTCCGGGCGATCGCCGAGGAAGTCATCGCCGAGGCACCGTGCGAGCTGCGCATCGATCCCGCCGAGCGGCCCACCTCCGAGGAACTGATGGTGGTCTACCTCAACGGAGAGCGGCTGTCGCCCGGGCCGGATACGTGGGTGATGAAGGAGCCGGGCATCGTGTTCCAGGGCTCCACGTGCGATCGCATCGAGGCGTCCTCTCCGTCGGCGCCCGCGAAAATCGAGGTTCGCGCCGTCCAGAGGAGGTAGTTCCCAGGGGTGGCTTTACGTGGTGAGGGGGTGGGGCTATGTCTGCGCCGCCTCCGGCCCGGCCCCCCATGAAGATCACCGTCCTCTCGCGCTCCGCCTCCATTTCATCCACCAAGCGTCTGGTCGAGGCCGGACGCGCGAGAGGGCATCAGGTGCGTGTGCTCAACCCGGTGCGGGTGGAGATGCACCTGGATGGGCGGCGCGCCAACCTGTACTACCGGCGCCGCAAGCTGTCGCCCTGCGACGTGGTGATTCCGCGCATCGCGCAGTCCATCAACAACTACGGCCTGGCGGTGGTGAACCAGTTCGCGATGGGCCGGGTTCCGCTGGTGAACACGGCGCGCGCCATCTCCGAGTCGCGCAACAAGATGCGCTCGCTGCAGTTGCTGTCGGCCCACGGCATCGACATCCCGGCGACGGTGATGGCGCGGGACGCGGCGGACCTGAAGGCCATGGTGGGGCTGGTGGGGGGCGTGCCGGTCCTGGTGAAGTTGCTGCAGGGCCAGGAGAAGCGCGGGGTGATGGTGTGCGAGAGCCTCCAGTCCCTGGAAGCCGCGCTCGAGGCCATCCTGGGCCTGGGACACAACCTCATCGTGCAGCAGTACGTGCAGCACTCGGGCAAGGACGTGCGGGTGCTGGTGGTGGGCGGGCGGGCGGTGGCGGCGGTGCGGCGCCGGCCACGGGTGGGGCGGCTGTCCTACACGCTCAACCGGGGCGCGCGGCTGGAGGCGCTGCAATTGACCGAGTCCCAGCGGGTGGCGGCGGAGCGGACGGCCATGCTGGTGGGGCTGGAGGTCGCGGCGGTGGATCTGCTCGACGTGCCAGAGGGTCCCCCCAAGGTGTTCGAGGTCAACAGCTCGCCGGCCCTCGCGGAGATGGAGTCGGCCACGGGGCAGGACCTGGCCCGCGTCATCATCGAGCGCGCCGAGCAACTGGCGGCGGGGAGCTCCGGGGTGGAGTCCTCCGAGGCGTGGCCGACGGCCGTGCCGCGGCGCAAGCGGGCATCCAAGGCCGAGGGTTGAGCCGTAAAGAGGCCTGCGAGCGGGGGAGGGTGGGTGATATAGGGGCGGGCGCTGGACAGCCCAGGAGACCGCGCCATGCCGCACATCCGACCCCTCTGCACCCTGGCCGCCGCAGTGGTGGCCCTTGCCTGCACCCAGGGCCACGCCGAAGGCCCCGTGGATCCCGCCACGCTCTACGAGGTGAGCACCGCGGGCTCGTCCACGCAGCTCAAGACGGGCGGGCAGGGCACGTTCGTGCTGACCATCAAGAGCAAGCCGGGCGCGCATGTGTCCGACGAGGCGCCGCTGAAGCTGGAGCTCGAGGGGGCGCAACTCTCCTTCCCCCAGAAGACGCTCGCGTTGAAGGACTCGGTGGCGAAGAAGGCCGAGGGGCAGGCCTTCGTGGATCCCCGCTTCGAGGTGCCGTTCTCGGCGACGGCCGCCGGCAAGGGCACGGTGGAGGCGAAGCTCACCTTCTTCATCTGCACGGAGCAGTTGTGTGCCCGGCAGAAGAAGACGTTCTCCGTGCCCGTCGAGGTTCTCTAGCCCGTGGTGCGCCAGCGTCCTTCGTCGAGGGGAAGTGAGCGGGGAGCAGAGCGCGAGCGCGCCGAGCAGCGCTACGTCTACGGGGTGAATCCGGTCCTCGAGTCGCTCCGTGCTCATGCCCAGAGGGTGGAGCGGCTCTTCATCACCGAGGGACAGCTGGCGGCGAAGGCCGCGGCGGAGATTCTCAGCCGCGCCAGGGAGGCGGGGCTCCGGGTGGAGCGGGTGCCGCGCGAGCGCCTGGCGGCGATGGCCGAGGGCGGCGTGCACCAGGGCGTGGTGGCCGAACTGAGGGGGTTCGAGTACGCGGAGTTCTCCGACCTGCTCGAGTCGGCCGCGCAGAGCGAGCAACCCCCCTTGTGGGTGGTGTTGGACGGCATCCAGGATCCACACAACTTCGGGGCCATCATCCGCTCGGCGCATGCGCTGGGGGCTCATGGCGTGGTCATCGCGAAGGACCGGGCGGTGCCCGTGACGGGCGTGGTGGCCAAGGCGTCCGCGGGGGCGGTGGAGCATTGCCCCATCGCGCGGGTGGTCAACCTGTCGCGCGCCCTGGAGGAGTTGAAGGAGGCGGGCGTGTGGATCGCCGCGGCGGACCCCCACTCGAAGGTCCCCTTGTGGAGCGCGCGTCTGGATGGGCCCCTGGCGGTCGTGGTGGGGGCCGAGGGGGCGGGAGTGCGCCCCGGCGTCCTGGAGCACTGCGACTTCCGCCTGCAGATTCCGATGCTGGGCCAGGTGGGCTCGCTGAATGCGTCGGTTTCGGCGGCGATTCTGCTATACGAGGCCGCCCGGCAGCGGGGCAGCGCGCGTCCGGGTGCCACGAAGTGAACCCCCTGGCGCAAACTGCTTGACTTGGATGACGGGGGCCTCTACAAGGGCGCCCCTCGACGGGGACGGCAGGTGGCTCCCCGGCGAAGGGACGGGCGGGTCGGGGAAGCAGCCGGGCAGTGCAGGATGCCGGTGTAGCTCAGTCGGTAGAGCAACTGATTTGTAATCAGTAGGTCGCGGGTTCAAATCCCGCCGCCGGCCAGGTGATGAGGGCCGCGGGTGAGGGCCCGGAAGCGAAGAAAGCAGTAGGAAGAAACAGTGGTTGTGCGGTAGTTGAAGAGCGGTACGGAGGGGTACCCAAGCGGCCAAAGGGAGCAGACTGTAAATCTGCCGGTTCACGCCTTCGTTGGTTCGAATCCAACCCCCTCCATCAGAATCGCGGGAATAGCTCAGTTGGTAGAGCGTCAGCCTTCCAAGCTGAATGTCGTGGGTTCGAATCCCATTTCCCGCTCCAGTTGTTGCAGTCGCAAATACAAGCCCTGATAGCTCAGTTGGCAGAGCGCATCCTTGGTAAGGATGAGGTCACCAGTTCAATCCTGGTTCAGGGCTCCATTTTTCGAGGTGCGTTATGTCCAAGGAAAAGTTCGACAGAAGCTTGCCGCACGTCAACATCGGCACCATCGGCC